>JAEENL010000179.1 GCA_016283775.1 Lachnospiraceae bacterium
ACTCTGCTACGGAAAGGTTTTGATATGGAAAAGACAATAACAAAAGCAAAAGCAAAAGAAAGCTTTGCCGATGTCTGGAGAAAGCACAGAGCAAAATATCTGATGATCCTGCCTTTTGCACTGATCTTTGTGACATTTTCGCTGATCCCTGTGCTGGTCGCGATAGTCCTGAGCTTCACTTCCTTCAACATGGCGGAAATGCCAAAGTTCACAGGTTTTGAGAACTATATCTCGCTCATCGTGGATGACGACGTTTTCCTTACCGCGGTAAAGAACACATTCGTTCTTGCGATAGTGACGGGACCGCTAAGTTACTTCCTCTGCTTTGTGCTCGCATGGCTCATAAATGAGCTCCCGCCCATTCCCAGAGCGATCCTCACGCTTATCTTTTACGCGCCGTCGATCTCGGGAAACGCATATCTTGTCTGGAAGTTGATCTTTTCATCCGACACCTACGGATATGCAAACGCCTGGCTGCTCAAGCTCGGACTTACGGACGATGCGATACTGTGGTTTGAAAATGCGGATTATATACTTCCGATCCTCATAATCGTCCAGCTGTGGCTGAGTCTCGGAGTGAGCTTCCTGTCCTTCATAGCAGGTCTTCAGACCGTTGACAAATCGCTGTACGAGGCGGCTGCGGTGGAAGGCGTTAAAAACCGCTGGCAGGAACTGTGGTATATCACACTTCCCAGTATGAAGCCCCAGCTCATGTTCGGTGCCGTGATGCAGATCACAAATTCACTTTCGATATCGGGCATATCCATAGAACTTGCGGGCTTTCCTTCCGTAAACTATGCCGGACACACAATCCTCACGCACCTTCACGATTACGGCTATGTACGCTATGAGATGGGCTACGCCTGTACTATAGCGGTGGTGCTGTTTTTCATCATGATGCTGTGTAACGTTCTTGTTCAAAAGCTGTTAAGAAAGATTGGTTGATTCCTATGAAGAGAAAACCCGGAAAGATCATAAAGTATTTTAAGGGAAGAAAGATAAGAAGGAGAAACAGGAGCCTCGGCACCGACATCGCGCTCACTATCGTGCTCGCGGTATTCGGAGCGTTTTCCGCACTCCCTCTTTTGAATATCTTTGCAAATGCTTTTAAACCGATGAGCGAGATATTCCTTTTCCCTCCGAAGCTCATAACCGTTGAAAATCCCACGCTCAACAACTTTTTTGACTTGGGGAACATCATCGAAGGCTTTGACATTCCGTTCGGAAGATATCTTTTCAACACAGTCTTCATAACGGGTATAGGCACCGCGGGAACTGTGCTCCTTGGCTCCATGGCGGCGTTCCCGCTCGCAAAATACACTTTCCCCGGATCGAAGGTAATGAGCCAGATCATCGTGTATTCGCTGATGTTCTCAAGCTCGGTCACGGCGATCCCCGCATATTTCATCATGAGCAGCCTGGGAATGGTCGACACCAACTGGGCTGTGGTGCTTCCCGCGATAGGAGGGACGCTTGGCCTGTATCTTATGAAAAACTTCATGGTGCAGATCCCGGATGAGATGATAGAAGCCGCAAAGATCGACGGCGCCGGTGAACTCCACGTGTTCTTCAGAGTGGTGATGCCTCTCTGCAAACCGGCATGGATCACGCTGATCATCCTGTCCATTCAGGGACTTTGGGGAAATTCCGGCGGTGACTTCATCTATTCGGAGGAATTAAAGCCTTTGAGCTATGTACTCTCACAGATCACATCGAGCGGTATAGCAAGGACCGGCGTTTCGTCCGCAGTGTCACTCATTATGCTGATAGTCCCCGTTACGGTGTTTGTGGTATCCCAGAGTAATGTCATTGAAACGATGTCCACTTCCGGATTGAAAGGTTAAGGGCCAAAATGAACAGAAAAACAGGATGCATGCTCCTTTGCCTTGCACTTCTGGCGGGGATATTCATCACACCAAACAATCGAACATACGCCGCAGACGGCACGGCTTACGAATATGAGGGCTATATCTATGACTATTGGGGCAATTCCCAGAAGACGCCCTCGGCCTTTACGCTTGCGACAATGATAGACGACGGATCGCTCACAGGCTTTTCCTTTGGAAGCATAGACGATGTCTGCACTTCAAGGGACGGCAGGATATTCCTGTGCGACAAGACCAACGGAAGAGTGAACATATTTGACTCGAATGGGCTTTTCCTCCAGTCCGTAAAGGTGCTTAAAGTGGGAGAAGGAAAGATAGCTCTCAATCCCGACGGCACTCAGGTCACACTTGTTTCCCCGAGCGGCGCCTGGTTCCATGAAAAGACGAACGAGCTTTATATAGCCGATTCCACAAACAAAAACGTATATGTGCTCGACGGTACCACATATTACCTTACACGCACTATCACGGCGCCCGAGGACATGACAGGTGTCACGGAATATGCGCCTTCCAAGGTCACTGTGGACAATGCGGGAAGGATCTATATCGTCGTGGCATCCTCCTACGAGGGCATAGTCGAGCTGAACGAAGACGGCACGTTTTCCGGGTATTTCGGAGTGAACGAGCCGAGGATCAATCTTGTTCAGTATTTCTGGAAATCGATAGCGACCGATACCCAGAAAGAAAAGATGGGAAAGACCTATGCTCCGGGCTTTACTAATGTCGCGCTCGATTCGGAGGGCTTTGTATATGCAGTTACAAAAGAGACTGCCGCGTCAACAAAGCTTTTCAGACTTAATTCAAACGGTGAGAACGTTATCCGTTCCGAGGGCTTCGACCTTATCGGAGACTTAAAGACCATGAGAACGGAGAGCGGAGAGAGCTGCTTCATAGACGTTTCCGTAACGGATTACGGCGTTGCGGCGGTGCTCGACGAGACAAGAGGCCGCATTTTCCTCTATGACTTTGACGGCAACATCCTGAACGTCTTCGGAGGCTACGGCTATTCCAAGGGTCAGTTCAGAAAGCCCACATCGCTCTGCTGGCTCGGAAACAACCTCATTGTCACCGATACTGAGCTCAAATGCGCATATATCCTCACTCCTACGAAATTCGGCCTTGCGGCTCTGAATGCAAGTGAAGAGTATTATAACGGTAGATGGGAAAATGCCACAAAATATTTTGAAGAATGCATTTCGCTTAACGCAAATTACGAAGTGGCATACGTGGGACTCGGTAAAAACCTTCTGATGCAGGACAAGTTTGAAGACGCGATGTACTACTTCAAACTGGGAAATGCCAGGGATTATTATTCCAAGGCATACAACGGCTACAGAGGAGAGCAGATCAGGAGCCATTTCTGGGTGATCGCGCTGGTATTCGTGACACTCATCACGCTCCTTGTCTGGTCTGAGGTGAGATATCACAAGAAAAACAGGAAGGGAGGAGACGAGTGATGAAAAAAGTCCGATATATCACACACTGCGTTTTCCATCCCTTTGACGGATTTTACGAAGCAAAGAACAGAGGAATGGGGAGCATGGTCATTGCATGGTGCCTGCTTGCGCTATACGGCATCACGATGTGCGTGGACGTGCAGTATACCGGCTTTGTGATGAATTTCTATCACGTGGCGAACATGAGTTCACTCAGGACCTTTGTTTCCTCGATCACGATCTTCCTTCTGTTCACACTCAGCAACTGGACCGTGACGACGCTGCTCGACGGCAAGGGAAAGTTAAAGGACATATTCCTCGTTACGACATATTCGCTTTTCCCAGTAATCATCTGCAAGCTCATCGTGATCTTTTGCAGCAACTATGTGATCAGGGAAGAGGCCGCGATCCTAAACACGATCCAGATATTCGGCT
>JAEENL010000180.1 GCA_016283775.1 Lachnospiraceae bacterium
TCCTGTTAGTTTTCTATTCGTTTCTCGTCCTGTTTTATGCCCCTGTGGAAAAAGCCGGCATGTTGTCGTACACTTCCTTAAGCGGACTCCAGTTTATCAGGTCGAGAGCATCATCATCTGCGTCATCTTCGTTCCTGCATGCCTCCAAGTTGGCTCTTCCGTCGTTTTCTTTCCCGTCCTTCGCCGTACTCGGAAGCTTATTATATGCCCCCGATTTATGAAACTCCGCCACTATCCGGTTCACCGCCGCAAATATATATTCACGGTCCGGATCGTTCTTTGAGATCCCACCCAAAGCGCACGAAATGATCCGGTCCGCTTCTTCCTTGCTCTTTGTATGCTTCAGCTGCTCCTCCACAGCCATTGCGATCCGCTGTATCCTCATCGCGTGAGCGTACATTATCGGATTTGTTCTCCGTAGATAGTCCAGCTCCTTTTGTGACAGCTTCTTACCCGCCGCAAGCTTCGCCATGATCTTGTCATCCATCGCGGCCCGCTCCGCTCCCGACATCCTTTCCTTTTCCCTTCCCTTTTCCAGCAGGAAATCGGTATATTCCTTAAGCGTCGTATTCTTCATTAACTCTTCCCGGTCCGTATTAAACAAAATGTTCATCCTGTCCCCCATACGATATTATTTTGCGACCTTCACGTATAAAAACAAGCGTACTTCCCAACGAACTCAATCCATTGAAAAATACGCTTTCCATCGCTATATAATATATCGGCCGGAGATCCGGGTTGTTTATGGTTTGGAGGAAATTCGTCTGCTTTCCCCATGGCTGTTTTTTATGCTCCTCGGCCGACTTTCTCCCGGCAAAAGCATATAAAAAGCTTGAAAAACCGCAAGCTTATATGCTCAATATCCGACTCTCCACGAGAAAAAGCATACAAAACGCTTGAATCCCGCAAGCTTATATGCTTCCACGCCGTCCATGTGTCAAAGAATTGCAAAAAACAGCCCCGAAATGCTCCATAAAAGCGACTCAAACATATTTCAAAGCGAAGAACAGCCGGTGATGCAAGCCGCAGCGTGTCTGTACCTCGGGAGCATTATTTGACCGAGCGGTCAATTCGAAAACACATCCACAGCCTTCCACCGCGAGGGAGACGGAATGCGGACGAGGATACCGACCGCGAAGGCGAGCCACACCGGCTGTGCCTCACTTAAAATATGCCCCGCAAACGAGGAAGCGCCTATTGAGGTCAAGCCTATAAAACGCTTCAAACACCACAATCTTATTTGCTTCCCCCGCCGACCATGCGTCAACGAAGTGCAAAAAAAGAGCCCCAAAAGGCTCCATAAAAGCGACTCAAACATATTTCATAGTGATAAACAGCCGGCGATGCGAGCCGGAGCGTGTCTGTACCTCGGGAGCATTGTTCGACCGAGCGGTCATTTCCAACGCCAATTTTTTAATCTCCCACCGCGAGGGAGATGCGGAATGCGAACGAGGATACAGACCGCAAAGGCACGCCACACCGACTGTGGCTCACTCATCAATATGCCCCCAAAAGAGGGAGTGCCCCTTGCCCCTATACATAACAATCATTCAAAAATAGAAAACTTCCTCAAATTTCTTTTCCAGCGCGATGCAAATGACCAGCGCAAGCTTTGCCGTAGGGCTGAACTGCCCCGTCTCGATGGAGCTGATCGTATTACGTGAAACCCCCACCATTTCGGCCAACTGGGCCTGCGATATTTTTTTATGCGTGCGGATCTCTTTAAGATTATTCTTTAATACCAGATCTTCCATCCGCTCACCTCATGATCATGATGATGTGCACGATCAAAAGCGCCGCAGCGATCACCAACTGTACCACGCCACCGATCAACTCATATTTCTTCTTCAACTCGATGCCCTTGAAAAGAAGCATGGTCCCGCACATCGACATATAGACTGCACACAACCCAAGGTTGACGCTGTCGCGGACGAAGCACTCCAAGACCACAAGAAACGCGCACAGAATGCCGCCCACCGCACAAGCCTTCTGCCCCGATCCCGTGAAAACCTTGCGTTCCATTTCATCGCGGCCTTCATTGTCCTTCCTGCTTCTTTTCAGTATTTCTTCCCTGTCCATTTCCATACCTCTCTTTTCGCGGATCCCGAACGATCCCGTTTTACTCCCTCTTCGGTAAACGTCCATCTCCCATCATTATATACGGATATGCGATTATTTCAAGCCCGATCACCGCGGCCCATATCCATGTGACAACAGGAGACACCGTAAGCAGCCCGCCCAGAAGCATCATTCCGCCGGGCACGATGTATTTCCTCGGATGATGCCACAGATCCGGATCCGTCTTCCAGTTCAGGATCGGAAATCTCCATTCCAAGAACGAAGAAATGATCGAGCCCTGCAGAGCGAAGAGAACCGCCCAGACCAACTGTATAACGCCGACTCCTCCCCTGGAAAAATGCCACGATGTCAGATACACCAGCTCTATCACGATGTTAAACACAAAGATAAACAGATTGTACTTCAGAACATAGGCTGTCTCCTGTCCGGGCATCATGCGCAAAACCGCCTCAGTATCGCGATCGTAGGAAAGCATCGTACAGAGAGGCGTATTCAACAAAAGCAGTCCCATCCCCACCGGCAGGAAAAAAGAGCCAATATCATCAAACTGCTTCGTCAAAAAGGGGATCAGCACCGCAAACCCGCAAAGCACGGCGCTATTCGTCACATAGCTTACGTTCGAACGAAGGATGCGGAAGAAATAAGCGAACACACCTCCCGTGTGATGCTTCTTTCCTGCATGCGATGTGCTGTGCTGCCGGTAAAAAACATACGGATCCGCAAGCGCGAGTACAAGACCCGCGAGTACCAGCCCTACCGCCATAGTGCAAACGCTCACATAAACATTCGGTGCAAATATGATGCTGCAAACAAGTGCAGCGATCCAGAGAATATCAACCGCGATGCCCAAAGCCTTGCCGGAATACAGCAGACAGAACCATGCTGCCATCTGAATGCAAGCGGCCACCGCAAACAGCAATGCGATCACGATCTGCCAAACATCGGGACCTCCCAGTGCAAAAAAGAGTGCCATGACCGGCAGTGTTTTGGTAAGAAAAGTGTAAAGCGTAAAGGAACCCACCACACCTATCTTGCAGTCAGTTGCTTCAAAAGGCAGGCTGAAGAGACCTAAGAACAGTTCTTCATTATGCTTCGAGGTCAGCATCTGCATCATGATCCCGGCCGAAAACACACTTGCCGTCAGAAAGAGGCTTTTCTGCGCAATCTCAAGCCGCAGTCCCGCGCTGCTGATTGGGAAATAGATCAGAAGCGAAACGAGCAAAGCATTCTTGGCTTTTTTGTATTTATCACCAAACAGTTGTTTTGCAAGGACCGTAAATACACTCATTGTTTGAGGACCTCCCGGATCGTCTCGGCGTTAATGCTCTCCCCTTCAAATATCCTGTCGATCTTCCCTTCTTCCAGGACCATCACCCTGTCGGAAGTAAGACAGATGCTTTCCAGTATGTGTGAGGAAAACAGAACGCTTCCGTATTTCCTATATTCGTTGATCAACCGGTACAGATACTCGGTGCTCTGGAAATCCAGACCGTTCACCGGCTCATCCAGCAACAGAAATTCAGGATGTATTGCAAATGCTGCGATCAAACCCGCTTTCTTACGATTGCCAGTAGACAGCTCCTTCATCAACACGTCCATGTATTCGCCGAAGTGAAAGCCTTCCACCATTTCCTGCGTATTCTCCGCCTTCACTCCATAAGAGTGGCACACGTATTTCAGATACTCACGGAAAGTGAAATATCCGAATGAGCTGTCTTCTGCGAAAACGATGAAACGATCTTTCTTGAAAGCATTGTCACGAAAGCCTGTCTTTTTGCCCTTCCAACAGATCTCTTTCGCTTCGAATCCCGCAAGCAAACCCGAGATCGTTTTCATCAACGTTGTCTTGCCTGCTCCGTTGAGTCCGATAAGACCCACAACCTCGTTTTGAAAAAGCTCGATCGACAAATCCTTGATCACCGGCTTATCTTCTGTGTACCAGATATTTATATTTTTGATCGAAAGCAGTTCTTCCGTCTTCATTGTGCATTCCCTTTCATGCTCTTTTTCCAAAGCATTACAGCCGAGCCGAGAAATGCAAAGGCCGCTGCCGCGCCGATCACTGCGTTTAACAGATCACCCTTGACGGCGCAGATCACTGCCGATGCTGCAAAAACGATACCTATAACGGTGCGGATGATGATATGTCTCATATTATGTCCTCCTTTTCGGTGATGTTTGTCGTTCGTTTGCCAAGTTAACTTGTCACGATCACAATATACCATTGCCAAGTTTACTTGTCAATACTTTTTGCCAAGTTTTCTTTGCAATTTTTATCATTCCCCAAAAATACAATAAAAAGCATCTCCTTGAGGATGTGTTGACAGGAATGATCTCCCACCGCGAGGGAGATGCGGAATGCGAACGAGGATACAGACCGCGAAGGCGAGCCACACCGACTGTGACTCACTAAAAATATGCCCCGCCAACGAGGAAGCGCCTATTGAGGTCAATCATATAAAATGCTTGAAACTCCGCAAGCTTATATGCTTCCCCCGCCGACCATGCGTCAACGAAGTGCAAAAAAAGAGCCCCAAAAGGCTCCATAAAAGCGACTCAAACATATTTCCAAGTGAAAACCAGCCGGTGATGCAAGCCGGAATGTTAACGAGGATACAGACCGCAAAGGCGAGCCACACCGACTGTGACTCACTAAAAATATGCTCCGCCAACGAGGAAGCGCAATTCATTGGGTGTCAGTAACATATAAACAAACAGGGAAGACCTCGATCTTCCCTGCGTTTTTTATTTGTACTCCCTAAATGTCTTCGCTGTAAGATAGAGATAAACAAGTTTTAAAATGCCCACCACCAGGAAACCGAGCGAAGATACAGTGACGATCAGGAGCCCCAGCACAGACTGCAAGAACACGAGCAACATTCCGGCCATAATACCGATTCCAAATCCCGCATACCATTTCCACAACGTATCCCATTTTGCCGACAGATCAAAATCGATTCCCATCAGCACGGCAGAATGTGCACTGTATTCTTTATACTCCGCGAAAATAGCAATGATCAAAGAGGGAATCGAAAAAAGTAGCGACCAAGTCGGAACTTTTGCCACCCAGATGATAACAAGCGCCACAAAGCCGGCCGCTGCACTTATCAGCGTGCATATTCCGGCTGTCCTGTAGCCTGCCTCCTCAGATGACACCTTGAGAAGGATCAGACCATAAGCGATTCCTGTGACAGCCTTAAGAATACTGCCGAAATTGCATAAGACCGGAGGCATCCCCGAAATGTTATCGTTGCTCAGAATCCCCCCGATGAGACTCGGTACAACAAGCCAGAACAGGATCGTGAGCCACTTTCCTAAAACGGCCGCGCGGCCTGAATATATCTCATTTTGCTTCTGCTCTTCTTCGAGCTTTTTGTAGCGTTCCTTCGGCTGCTGTTCGCGTTCCATATACAGCCCGCAGCTTCCCACAAACCCGCACGTGGCACACTCTTCATGCCCCTTTTCCATACAACATTTTGCTATCCTGCATTCACAGGCTCTGTAAGGATTCCCGGGTCCGTTAAGGCACCCCTCGCAGTTCAGATCCGCTTTCCAAATGCATTCGTCACAGTTTTTCCCGCAAAAAACCTTCGCCATAATGATACCCCCATAAGATTTTTAAGAACAGCCGGCGAGCCGCACCGACTATGCCTCACTTAAAATATGCCCCACAAACGAGGAAGCGCCTATCTCTCCTCACAAACCTGGAAAATATAAAACTTCAAATAATAGCTTTCATCCGCGCCC
>JAEENL010000181.1 GCA_016283775.1 Lachnospiraceae bacterium
CTATCCATTCAACTCCACCTGAGTTTACTTTGTAAATAACATAAGTCCCTTTAAATAAAAGCGGGAGATGATCATATAATTCTGTAGCCTCGACTAATTTAGTATCCATATGAAGCATTTCAGTAAGGTATTTTTCCATAATGCGTCCTTTTTAATTTGTAAACTATTTTTATTTACAAATCAAATATAGCACACTGATTGGAATAAATCAATTAGCATCCGAGGATTTCAGTTTCCTTTCCACCGCTCGATACAGAATACATCTGCTCACCTCATTTTCCACAACAAAAAGAGACCGGTTTCCCGATCCCTTTCCGGCAGCATATGCTGCATTATTTCATTTTTTCGTTTAGCCGAAGATCTGTCCGGGCAGTTTCACTTCACCTTTTCTTATAAAGAATCAGTTCCGGATTAGCGCCTTCTGCCTCGTAAGAACATATCAAAATGAAATCCATATTGGCTATGACTCCAAAACAAAGCCCATCGATAATCTCCGATTCAAGTTGATTTCCAAGATAGGTTGTCTGGTCATCCAGATATTTTACTATCAATCCATTCGGAAGCTTGTACTCAAGATTTACAAACTTTCCAACCAGTGCATTAAGCTTTGTAACTTCCGGCATTCCCTCGATATGAAGCCCGTTTATTTCTTCAATGAGTTGCTTCTTAAAGGCTTCAAACTGTCCGTTATCACTAAGTTCATCGAATCTCTTCCAATAATCCAATTTTGGAAGAGTATCTTTAAGATAAGAGCGCGCCTGCTCTTCGGTGAAATTTTCATTTACCATGTTGCGGACACAAACATCAATCAGATTATCCATATCACTGTAGGTGTAAGTTCCATCAGCGTAGCACCACTTACAATAATTCTCGTTCAATGTGCCGTCTTCGTTTCGTCCGATTATTTCATCTTCCAACGGCATACCGCAGCATTGACAGATAAGCTTATGCGGTGAACCAAGCAGTGTGTTGATCGAAACATTATAAAGCTTTGAAAGCAACTTTAATGTTTCTGTATTCGGGATCGTTTCTCCGTTCTCCCAACGAGAAACAGCCTGTCTTGTCACAAATACCTTTTCAGCAAGACTATCCTGTGACAGACCATGCTTCGTCCTAAGCTCCAATAATATATCCTTCGTGCTCATAACGCATACCTCCTCTTTTTTATCATTTTAATACAGAGATATGTATAAAACACGCAACTTGCTGTTGCCCCGATCACATATTCATGTAATTGCGTAATTATATCTTATATCGCCACTATCCTCAACCTTTTTTAGAATTCCTTGAAATACCTTTTCACCCATTTGTGATGAAGAAATACCATAATCAGAATAGGAATAATCGTGCCTATACATAACGGAATCACGGAGTATATGCTGTCTCCTCCAATAAACGCAGAACAAATCCACGAGCCAATAATACAAATGCCATAAATAATCCACATTACGCCATGTTTCTTATTCCATGAATTGACATCTGATAATTGATCTACTTTCGGGGGGTTCTCTCCTGTATAAAAACCAACAGGTTCCTTACTCTTTAGCTGACTAACTCCAATTCCGAGCATTATCATTGCAACTATACAGACAATCACACCAGAAATAATTGTTTCAGCCATCTTTTTTCCTCCGTTAAACTGAAAATAATCTTTCCATGACAAATACACAAATTCATTATATCAGAATACTTGTCATTATTCATCAACAATACTTTTTCCTGTACTCCGGTTTCAGAGTACAGGAAGTGTTATTACCGCTTCAATAAAACCTTATGATTTGCGTTACAGTGTTCCGCAAATGAGAGATTACCCCAGCTTACCCAAGAAATCTTTAATTTTATCAAAAGCAACCGTTGCTTCAATCCCCAACCAGTTATCTTTATCACTGGTTTCAACAGTCTCCCTGAAGTCTTTGTCAGAAAAGATTTTTCGAACTCTTTCCCTTACATCATCCATGTCATTTTCATACATTCCCGGGTCGTCAAGAATATACGTATGTACGCAATCTAACAACCTGTTTGTATCTACATAATCAGATAAATAGCACGGATCAAAGATGTCCTTGACCCGACCGGAAAATGTTCCAAATTTCACAAGAGCCCGGAGTTTTTCCGCAAATATCTGCTCCTTTGAATTCATCAGCAGGCTAACACCTTCTTCATCATGACAAACATCAAAGCAAAACTCATCCTGCTCTATCTGGATATTCTTGTGAACTCCAAGATCCATTTTTGTCTTTAATGAATGACCGGTATCGTCTTTTATCACTACCCAAACCCTTTTTCCACGGTATTCCTGCTGCGATAATTCTTCGATATCTCCGGATATCTGAAACGTTATTCCCTCAAGGCAATTAAGCTTATTGATAAAGCTGCTTATGGCCTCTTCCTCTATGGAATACTTTATAAAGTCGAAGTCAATATCTCTTGTAGCACGTCTTACATCTCCCGTTATACTACGCATGACTACGCCGCCTTTGATGGTTACGTTCCGATTCATAGGACTTTTAGCAATAGCCTTCAACACAATATCCTGGCACACTCTTGCCTCTGCAAACAATTCGCTGTATCCGTCTTTCAAATACTCGGATACCATTATTTCAAGGTCAATCATCAGTATACCTCCGTCCGCAGAGTTCTAATCACTTTATCACTTTTCGGTACAACTTCTGCGTAATTTCGTATCTTTTCTGTATTTAACTGCGGTAAGATTCTGCGGTAGTTTCCCAGAATCTCTTTATAATAATTAAAGGGTAATTTGCTCTTATATCTGACCAATTCGATAAGCATACGTTCTCTGTCAAAAATCTGCAGATCATAACCCTTATACTCCATTGTTGTCCTTCCCTGACCAAGGAGCTCCTCCGGCATGAATATCTGTTTCACTCGCTTATCCGATATGGGTGCTGCTTCTCTTTTTGTCGCCATGGTACACACGTCCGGGACTTCATCCGTAAATCCATACAGATAAAAAGCCGTATCCATCGTGATAATTGCATTTGGATACTTGTATGAAAGCAGCGCCAGTTCAGGGACATATTCTTTTTCTGAAAAAATACCCTTATCCACCCGGAAAAGCTTTCCTTCCGCAACCATCTGATTGATAAAATAATCCGATCCGTATTCTTTTAGACATTCAGTCCGTGTCTTCATCAAAATCACCGCTTTTATACAAACATCTGCATTTTTATTTGTTTTGCATAGGTTTGTAAAAATTATAGATTCCTCCATAAGTAATGTCAATATATATTTTAATAATCCTATGCAAATAATTGTGTTTTGCATAGGATTATCAGAGTCTTGCTTATTAAATATCAATCGAGTGGTTCACCTTAAAAGGCGTAAACGGGGTGTAATCTTTGTCTTCAACCCAATGGTACATAGTTTCTTTCGATTCCCCTACCCGTCCAAATAGCATTGTCCTGCTAAATCGCTTAAATATATCACAACGTCTGTTATGCTGTAGTACAAAAATACCAAACTTAAATCATTTTATTCATAATCATGCTCGAGAATATCTGTCATTGCGGATATCCATTTTGGGATCCAGCAGTTTCTTCGGTGCTCTGTCACCATCTGCAAATCCCCACTGCTTTGAAACTGTATCAACCCAGATAAACCTCTGATCTCCGATAGGATCTCCATTGCGATAAGTCGAGAAATTATCTACGGTGACTACTTCTCCAAAGTAATCTGTTTTCAGAACCGGTGTATGTCCCACAACCTGCAGATATCCTTTGGGGTACATTTCAATTCTGCCATCCTGCGGTCTTGCCCAGATTGGTGAGGCATCGCACCACAGTTCATCTCTTCGGAAGCCATTAATCTTTTCAAGAAGATCATCTATATCACCGCTGAAATCCGGAAGAAAATGAGAAACAAACACTTCCGTCAATCCAGCATGACTAAAGAGAACATTATCAAGCCGATGGATATAAGCAATATTACCTGCCGGGATAATCTTTTCAAGCTTTGATAATCCTTCGCACACTACCGGTCTTGCATAATCAGAATACCCCGACTCGCGCGCCCCCCAAATGTAGCTCACATCATGATTTCCATAGCAGAGCAGAAAGTTCGGATGTCGATTTATGAATCTCTCAAGCGCATCAAAAGTCTCTTTGTACAAACCCAGATTCTTTTCCTGATCCCAGTCATCTACGAGATCACCAAGACAGACGATTTTGTCATATTCATTTTGAGAAAGAAGTTCCTCTGCCTTATCAAATATCCAAGGCTTCAGATGAACATCCGGAATTACAAAGACCTTACTCATTACGCTTCATCTTCCTTTCCACCGCTCGATCTATCGTTACACGATGAATACTTTCAATATCTGATAGGATACCATCCTTTATAATCTTGCCAAGATTGATGGGAGTATAGCCACATACATTTGCCGCAAGGTTAATGTGTTTGCAACCATCTTTATATGCTTCCGTATTGTTGTGATCATGTCCGTGTATATTCAGACACCACGGAAGTCCGAATACAGGCTCGTGTGATAATAGGATCTTATCTGAAATAAACAATGGTCCGGCATATACTTCACTGAACAGCTCTTTATACGCTCCACGCGCATCATGATTTCCCAGCAATAGAATTTTCTTGCGCGCTTTGATCATAGGAACATACTTTGGATCTCCAATATCCCCAAGGCAGACAAATGTATCCCCTTTGCCTACCATGCTGTTAATTATCTCGACCTGCTCCTCCGGTGTGATCCAATTCGGGTCCATTAATTTGCAGTCACTGTCCGCAAAATGCATATCTGAAAGAATATACACGCTCCCGCCTTCAGACCAATGACGGAACGGTTCATACAATGTCGTGATCATCTATATTCACCTGCTCTCCAAAGAAATCTATTATCTGCTTCACCGAAACCGGAAAGAAGTTATTGGCATCTACGCCAACATCATATCGTCTGATACCTTCTGCTCGATTTTTTTCATTATATTCCATGCGTGCATGGATATGACCGTGCAACTGGTATCCTCCGCTGCTCTTCTTCGGCCAGGACAACATCGGATAGTGCATCAGCGCAAAGTTGCATCCGTCTATAGAAGTCTTCATGAAATCCCTAATATCCTCAAAGAGTCGCGGATCATATTTCTTATCATGATTCCCGATTATCAGATATTTCTTTCCATTCATCTTTCTGATCAAGTTATCCGCATCTTCGATCTTCATGTGATGACAGATATCGCCCAGAATATAAACAGTATCATTTTGACGAACTACCGAATTATAATTCTGAAGAAGAACTCTATCCATTTCTTCTACAGACTCAAAAGGTCGGTTCTGCATATTGATTATGGCTCTGTGGCCAAAGTGCATATCAGCTGTAAAATATACCATTTCTATAACCTCACAATAATACCATTCCGGTCCGGAAAGTTTCAGTCTATTCTGCCGGATTCCCGAATGCGGATTCCTACATCTGTACCTTTTCGGCATATTCTTTCAACAGAAAATCTGTATGTACCGAAGTATAGATATTCATGGTCGTCTCAATATCAGAATGCCCCAAAAGCACTTGCATGACTTTGATATTTACATCATCTTCACACAGAATGTTTGCAAATGTGTGGCGCAAGGAATGCGACGTAATCTTTGGCAATATTACGGTCTCACCTTTTTTGTCCCTGTGCTTTGCCTCGTTGAACTTCAGCACCATACGCTCAATAGCTCTGTTTACACAGCTCTGAACGATTATCCCACCGTTTTTGTTTGTAAAGAGAAAACCGTCATATCCGTCGACAGAAATTTTACAAGAAACGCCACTCCTTTGCTGGAAATCTTTTTCCATATTCAGTGCATCCACCACACAGCTGCCAAACGGTATCTTTCTCTTACCTGCTGCCGTCTTTGGAGAGAAAATGTGAAATCCCGCTTTATCATATCCGCGTGTGCAGTACATAACAACATGGTCGACATTGATGGTCTTTCTTTCCATGTCTATATCGTTCCACCGTATCCCCGCCATCTCGCTGATACGGAGTCCCGTATAGATAAACATACAGATCAAAGGATACCACCTTTTGAATTCATCTGAGTTCCTGATATGATCAAGGAACAATTCGGCATGCTCTTTGCAAAGTCCGGGCCTTTTGCTCGTATGCTTGGAATGAGCCCTTACAAACTCCTTGCATGCATGTTCGGCCGGGTTCCTTTGTATCACTTCCCTTTCCAAAGCAGACTGGAACACCTGATAAAGAACATTTTGAATATGGGACACAGTCTCAGTCGCAATCCTTCGCTCCACTAGGAGCGTTGAATAGTGGCTTTTCACCCGGAAGGTCGAGATTTCATCGATCAATTCTCTGCCGAGGGAATTCCTGACATAAGCATCGTAAAGATATCTGTATGACTCTCTTGTATTATTGCGGAGCTGGCTCTTCCCGGATAACCATAGTTCAAACTGATCATTCAGTGTAATGTTTTTTATCTTTTTTGATATGTTAATATACTCACGGTAAATGATCTTTGACTCTTCATTCCGCAATTCCGTCAGGCGACGCGCATAGATCCACTTGTTTTCTCCTTCTCTGTTCTTGTAATGAAAAGCATACCGGCCATCGGATTTCTGGTATTCACCGTTATAAAGCTCGTTTCCTTCAGTATCCGTTCGTTTGTCAGTCATCAATTACTCCTGTTTTATGAATATTTCGTTTTATCGAATCTGCATTGTAAAAAAAGAGCGATTTAAGTCTTCGCCCAGTGTTTTTTTGTATTATCCGTCAGTGCGTCTATATATCCCACAAGGCGATTTCTCCGCTCCCGGTCCAGCTTTCTGTATTCGACAAGAACATTATATTCTTCGTCATTGCGATAGACAATGATATAATCTTCATTCAACGCAGTATTGCTTTCAGTGGCGGAAATAAGGTAATATGGGTCCACCTTAAGCGTGTCGCAGATCACTTTAAGTTTATCGATGGATGGGTTCTGTTTCTTCCCTTTCCAACTGCTCATTGTGCTTTGCGGTATCCCCGTTTTCTCGGAAAACTCTTTCTGAGTCATCCCTTTCTCATGGACAAGTTCAAGTACTCTTTCGCCAATTGTCATCTTTCTACCCCTTTGCGAACCATTCTGTTTGTCGAAGTATAATTCATAATATCGAATTTGTCAAGTCTGTCTTTCAGAATGATCGTTGTCAAAATTTGTCAAAAAACGCCTTCCGGAATCACCGGAAGGCGCATAAATAAAGTGTTTTTTAATTGATACTCTTAAGCGTCGGGAACAACAGCACATCTCTTATTGCCGGACTGTCGGTGAGGAGCATGACAAGGCGGTCGATGCCGTAGCCTATGCCGCCCGTGGGGGGCATGCCGATCTCGAGGGCGTTGAGGAAGTCCTCGTCGGTGTGCTGGGCTTCTTCGTCACCGGCCTCGGCGTTCTTGTCCTGAGCGGCGAAGCGCTCGCGCTGGTCGATGGGATCGTTCAGCTCGGAGTATGCGTTGCACATTTCCCAGGTGTTGATGAAGAGCTCAAAGCGCTCAACCTTCTCGGGATCTGTGGGCTTTTTCTTTGTGAGGGGCGAGATCGCAAGAGGATGATCCATGATGAATGTGGGCTGAATGAGCTTTTCTTCGCAATATTCCTCGAAGAAAAGGTTGATGATGTCGCCCTTTGTATGGAACTTCTCGTATTCGATATGGTGCTCGTCGGCAAGCTTCTTTGCTTCCTCGTCGGTCTTTATCGTGTCAAAGTCGATGCCTGCATATTTCTTTATGGCGTCGTTCATGGTAAGGCGCTCAAACGGCTTTCCGAAGTCGAGTTCAACGTCGCCGTACTTGAACTTGGTGGTTCCGAGAACCTTTTCGGCAACGTGGCGGAACATGGACTCGGTGAGTTCCATCATTCCCTCGTAGTCGGTGTATGCCTGATAGAGCTCCATAAGGGTAAATTCAGGGTTATGGCGTGTGTCGAGGCCTTCGTTCCTGAACACTCTTCCTATCTCGAAAACGCGCTCAAGGCCGCCCACGATAAGGCGCTTCAGGTAGAGTTCGAGCGAAATGCGGAGCTTGAAGTCTTCGTCAAGGGCATTGTAATGCGTAACGAACGGTCTTGCAGCCGCACCGCCTGCATTTGCGACGAGCATGGGAGTCTCGACTTCCATGAAATTGCGTCCCGCAAGGAAACTTCTGATCTCGCGGATGATGGCGGAACGCTTTACAAATACGTCCTTTGATTCGGGATTCATGATGAGATCCACATATCTCTGACGGTATCTTGTATCGGTATCGGTAAGGCCGTGGAACTTCTCGGGCAGGATCTGCAGGCTCTTTGAAAGGAGCGTGATCGAAGCGGCATGTACCGAGATCTCGCCTGTCTTGGTCTTGAAAAGGTATCCCTTTATTCCGTAAATGTCTCCGATGTCAGACTTTTTGAAATCGGCATAGGGCTCTTCACCGATCACGTCTCTTGCGACATAGACCTGGATATCGCCCTTAAGATCTCTGATGTTTGCAAAGCTTGCCTTGCCCATAACGCGCTTAAACATCATGCGGCCTGCGAGGGAAACATTGATGGGCTGCGCATCCATGATGGCGCGGCGCTCGTTGTAATCTTCATTTATCTTTTCACGAGCTTCCTCTTCGGAAAGGCCGTCCGTGCATACGGGCGCGCGGTCTTTGAGAAGCTCGGCTTCGTGCTTTTCGTAAAGTGCTTTTGCTTCATCCGTGTGATGAGTCTGATCGAATTTTGTGATGACAAAAGGATCCTTGCCTGCGTTCTGAAGCTCGGCAAGCTTGTCACGGCGCACCTTGCGGAGCTGGTTTATGTCCTGCTGCGGTGCATTCGCATTGTTCTGATTGTTTTCTGCCATTTCTTATCTCCTTGTAAAATGACCTTAGTGTTCGTATTTCCGCATTATAAAGCAGAACCGCAGCCAAGTCAAGAAAAACCATGGTTGCGGTTATCAGCGTTTTGTTTTAAACTATGTTAAAGGACACTTGATCGATCAAAACACACATTGAAACGGAGGTAAAAATGTTACCGAAAGACCCTTTCATACTGCTTTCAGTTGTAAATACCATGCTGCGTGACAAGTATCCGTCGCTTGAGGCATTAAAAGACGACATCGGGGACGAAGCGCAGGATATCGAAGAAAAGCTCGCAAGCGTGGGGTATCACTACGACAGTGATCTTAACTGCTTTTCATAGGAATTGCGGACCGCATTCCTTTGTGGGAAAACGGGATATTATTTTCCGCCGTTCTTTATGACACGGCTTAAAGGCTTGTAAATGCAGCCGGTTATAAGGCTTACCACCACACACTTTATGAGGTTGAGCGGAACGGTCGCAAGAAGCACGAACGTTGTAAGATCCTTTATCGAAGCGTTTGCCTTTGTTCCCATGGAGATAATGGTGTTGAGATCCATATGGAAAAGCACCGCATATGTGGGAAGGAGCAGATATACGTTTAAAATGCAGCCTGCGATCACACATACGACAGTTCCCGCAACAAGTCCGATAAATGCGCGTATCCTTGTCTTTTTAAGCACATATATGATAGACGCGGGAACAACGAAAGCGGAGCCCACTATAAAGTTTGCAAACTCGCCGACAAACGCGGTGGATGTGCCTTTTATCATGGTCTTTATGAGTATCTTGATAAATTCGATCAGGATACCGGAAATGGGACCGAACGTGAAGGCTCCGATCATCACGGGGAGTTCGCTGAAGTCGATCTTGTAAAATGAGGGCAAAAACGGGAGCGGGAAATCGAGATACATAAGCACTACCGCGATCGCAATGAGCATCGACATCACAACAAGCTGCCTGGTCCTCTGTGTTCCGGTCCTTCCCTTGGTCTCACGTTCCGAGTCGTTCAGCTTGTTTGCGTATCTTTCCACAAAGGCCGCGATCACAACGAGCACAAGCATGCTCACCAGCGTCGCTATCACAATACCCGAATTCTTTGCTACCGAATCAAAAAAATCTTTCATTTGTTCCTTTCATCCTTTCCGGCCTTTGGCCTCGAGAATGGTCCTTTAGGTGAATAATAAAGACCCCATGCAAAACACGGGGTCTTTTTATTTCTTCTCTCATCCGGACTGACGTCAACAGTAAGAACGTTGACTTACACCGTCGGTATCGGAATCTCACCGATTCATGCCATGTCATTGTTTCTAAGAAACAATGGCCGGGCTTGCGGACTTTGACCGCCGGTAGGGAATCGCACCCTGCCCCGAAGAATCAATCTGTTATTTTTGTTTTGTTGTCACTTATTTCTTGGGCTTTTCGATCTTTAAGATCTTGTATTTTACTACGCCTCCAGGAGTTTCGACCTCCACGGTCTCACCCTTCTTTCGTCCCATGATGGCACGTCCCAAAGGTGATTCGTTTGAAATAAGGTTGTTTAAGATGTTTGCCTCAGTCGAACCAACGATATTGTACTCTACTGTCTCGTCAAGCTCGACATCGAGAATGGTGACCTTGCTGCCGACATTGACTTTGCCGCTTCTGACATCATCCTCGTCGACTACTTCGGCGTCCTTAAGGATAGCCTGGAGCTCTTCGATACGACCTTCGATTATCCTCTGCTCTTCCTTTGCCGCATCATACTCGGCATTCTCGGAAAGGTCGCCCTGTTCTCTGGCCTCCTTGATCTTTTGAGAAATCTCCTTACGTTTATTGACCGTAAGCTCCTCAAGCTCTGCCTCGAGGGCCTTGAGTCCTTCATAAGTAAGAATATTCGCCATGATGTATCACTCCGTTTCTTTAATGTGGTAAATCGTGTAGTTATTTATATTCCATAAACACGGATTTGTCAAGCATAAACAGAAAACGGATCAATAATTCTCGGCGTTTACTTCAAAGTAACTCTGAGGATGCGCGCAGACAGGGCAGATATCCGGAGCCTGTGTTCCCACAACGATGTGTCCGCAGTTGCGGCACTCCCATACCTTGACTTCGCTCTTTTTGAACACTTCCTGCATCTCTACGTTCTTGAGAAGCGCACGATAGCGTTCTTCATGATGCTTCTCGATGGCGCCGACCATGCGGAATTTCTTTGCAAGCTCGGGGAAGCCCTCTGCTTCCGCGGTCTTTGCAAAATCTTCGTACATATCGGTCCACTCGAAATTTTCTCCGTCTGCCGCAGCAGCAAGATTCTCCGCGGTGGAGCCGATGCCGTTCAATTCCTTGAACCACATCTTCGCGTGCTCTTTCTCATTGTCGGCTGTCTTTAAGAAAAGCGCCGCGATCTGCTCAAAGCCTTCCTTTTTGGCCTTTGAAGCAAAATAGGTGTATTTATTTCTTGCCTGGGACTCACCTGCAAATGCAGCCTCAAGGTTTTTCTCCGTCTGTGTTCCGGCATAGGGATTCTTTGCATCCTCTATCTTTTCAAACTTTGAAGCAGGCTGTTTGCACTTGGGACATGTGAAATCGTCCGTGATGGGACCCTCGTGAACATAACCGCAAACCGTACATCTCCATTTTTCCATGGTCGTTCCTCCTTTTTTGTGAAGGAATGCATGTCCGCATTCCTCGTCTGATTGTATCGCCTTGACCGGTAATAGTCAAGCGCAACATATACCCTGATCAGAGTCCCTCATCACTCCATGCAGCGCTCAAACTCATCCATCATATCGCTGAAGATATCGAGTGCGTTCTGGATGGACTCAGGCTTTGTCATGTCAACGCCTGCGATCTTTAAGAGTTCTGTGGGAGCCTTTGTGCAGCCGCCGCTCAGGAACTTGAAATAGTCGTCCACAGCGGGTTTTCCTTCTTTTAAGATCCTGTCGGAAAGCGCAAGTGCTGCGGAATATCCCGTTGCATACTGGTAAACGTAGAAGTTGTAGAAGAAATGAGGTATCCTGGACCACTCATAGGCGATCTGAGGATCGCTAACAACAGCGTCACCGTAGTATTTAACGTTTAAGTCAAAATAGAGCTTTGAAAGAGCATCGGCTGTGAGGCTCTCGCCGTTTTCCGCCATTTCATGAGTCCTGTACTCAAACTCCGCAAACATGGTCTGACGATAGAGTGTGGTGCGGAAATCGTCAAGCATGTGGTTTATGATATATGCTCTCTCTTTCTTGTCATCGGTCTTGCCGAGAAGATACTTTGTGAGAAGCGCCTCGTTGCAGGTGGAAGCCACTTCGGCAACAAAGATCTTGTAGTTTGAGTCCACGCACGAATTTGCCTTTGAGGAATAATAGGAATGCATGGAATGTCCAAGTTCGTGGATGAGCGTGAACACTGAATCCAGTGTCTCGTCATAGTTAAGGAGCACATAAGGATGCACGCCGTAAACGCCTGCGGAATAAGCGCCGCTGCGCTTTCCTTCATTTTCGTACTTGTCGATCCAGCGCTCGGAAAGTGCGCGCTTGATAGTGTTCACATACTCCTCGCCCATGGGCTTGAGAGCCTCGATCACCATTTTTGCGCCCTCTTCGAAAGGCACCTTCTTGTCAACATCGTCAACAAGCGGGATGAACAGGTCGTACATGTGCTGCTCTTCAAGTCCGAGGACTTTCTTTCTGATAGCCATGTAGCGGTGCATCTTGTCGAGGTTTTTGTTCACCACGTCAAGAAGGTTTTTGTATACCTCTACGGGCACGTTGTTTCCGAAAACGGCGCGCTCAAGGCTTGAGGAATACTTTCTTGCCTTTGCATAGAAAACGTGTGTTTTTACATGGTTGTTGTAGTTTGCGGCGAGCGTGTTCTGGTAATCCATGTACATCTTGTAGTACTCTCTGAACATGTTGCGTCTTACGTCAACGCTGGGATTCTCGAGAAGCATGCGGTAGCGTCCGTGTGTGATGCGGATCTTTTCGCCCTTGTCGTCCTCGATCTCGGGGAAAACGAGGTCCGCATTGTCAAACATGCTGAATACGTTGCCCGAGCCGTTCAGCGCTTCGCTCGCGGTGCTGAGGAGCTTTTCCTCTGCGGGTGTGAGCGTATGATCCTTAAATCTCAGTATCTCGTTGATGGAAACATCATAAGCATGAAGTCCGGGCTCTTCCGCATAGAGCTTGTCCGCCTTTTCGGAAAGACCTGCGAGAAGCTCGGGCTCAACGAAAGCTATGGTGGAGGCAAGCTCGGAATAACGGCTCGAAAGTTTCATGCGCTTTGCCTGGTTTTCGGTGTTCTTTGTGTCCTGATCTGCCATTCTCTGTACGTAATTGAAAGCACGCTCGGCGATCCGGTTGAGTTCCTCGTCCAGTTCAAAATACTCTTTCAGAGTCTTTCCGCTCTCACAGAGCTTTCCCTCACGGCCCGCGATGTCTTTTATGATGTCTTCCATCTTTTTTACATCGGCGTCAAAGGCTGCTTCATCCTTGTAGATCGCGGTAAGATCCCAGGTATCTTCCGTCCTCTGCTCGCTTCTTTTCTTAAGTTCTTTTGCCATGTCTTGCTCCTTTGCTGTTGAAATGTTCAACCCCTGTATTTCTGTTATCTCTTATACGACCGTCTTTCCGCTCAGCACGTTCTGATAGTCGTCATAATTCTTTTGTAAAAGTTCCGGTATGGGCAATGAATACGGGCATCTTGCTTCGCATGCGCGGCACTGTATGCAGTTTTCGATCTCTTTCATCTGTTCCTGCATTGCGGGCGCAAGCCACGGCCCTGTGGGCGCGCGTCTTATCATCAGTGACATCCTCGCGCAGTTGTTGATCTTTATTCCCATGGGACACGCGGAAAGGCAGTATCCGCATCCTCTGCAGAAGGAGCCCGAAAGTTCCTCTCTGTCACGCGCTATCACAGCCCTGAGTTCGTCGGTCATTTCGGGCGGATTGTCCATGAAGGAAAGCCACTCGGTGAGTTCGTTCTCTCGCTGTATGCCCCAGATTGGCACCACATTGTCAAAGCCGAGGCAATAGGCCATTGCGGCCTTTGAATCTGTGATAAGGCCTCCGGCAAGTGATTTCATCGCGATAAAGCCGATGCCCTTGTCGGCGCATTTTCTGACGATCTCGAGGTCCTTATCCGAAGAAAGATAGCTGAACGGAAACTGCAAGGTCTCGTAAAGCCCTGATCCCACCGCTTCGTCGGCAACGCTTAAAAGATGCGCGGTAATTCCTATGTGAAGGATCTTTCCTTGTTCCTTCGCTTTCAAAAGGCACTCATACAGGCCGCTGCCGTCATCCGGGCGGTAACACTTTGGTGCCATGTGCAGCTGGTAAATGTCCACATGGTCGGTCTTTAGTGTTTTCAGTGATGTATGCAGGTGTTCCCAGAATGTGTCGGGATCCTTTGCGCCTGTCTTTGTAGCAATGATGATATCGTTCCTGATGCCGTTGTCGCCGAACGCCAGCCCCAGCTTTTCCTCACTGTCCGTATAGGCTCTCGCCGTGTCAAAAAACCTCATCCCGCCTTCATAAGCGCGGCGCAGGATCTTTACTGCATCTTCCTTGCTGTCTCTCTGTATCGGAAGCGCGCCGAAGCCGTTCTGCGGTACGGTGATCCCCGTTTTTCCAAGTGTTACGTTTTTGATCCTTGCCATTGTCGCGCCTCCTTTTCGTAAATGAATGCTCTGTTCAGTCCTCTCCGAAAAAAACGTTCTGACCGCGCAGATACTCGTCTTTTATGCCCTTTGTCACTTCTTTTGCCTGATCGAGCAGGTAGTCACTGTAGCTTTCTGTCCATCCGCGCCGCCTCAGTTCCTGAACAATGCTGTCGCTGATACGCTCGATAAGCCGCTGTTTTTCCGTCTTTTCGGACTCAGGGAGCTGGATAAGGCGCTCCACTTCATCCACGGCTTCACGGCATACGGTAAAATCCCTCATTGCCCGTGCGCGCCATTTGTAATAAGGCATGTAGGTGCGGTTTAAAAGAAACATCGCCGCCGTCGCCTTATAGACAAACTCTTCACAGCAGAAATGCGCACCGGAAACGTCTCCGCGGCGGAGCATCCTCGCATAGTTGAACTGTCCCGTTTTTCCTGCCATCGCGCAGTCGGCCGCGACTTTCTTTTTCAAAATGTCCTCGGGATAAAAGGATGCCCAGACGTTCCTTATTGCGCTGAATTCACCGCTCTCATCCATGAAGACCTTGCCGTTCACCGCTTCCGAAAGATACATCTGAGGAGTTTTAAGCCAATCGTCAAGCGTCTTCGGAGCGTGCGGCATTCCTGTCCGCTCCATGAAAAACTCTTCGATGCCGTGAACGCCGATGCGTTCTTTCCGGGCAGAGGTCTCACTGCTCTCGCCCGGAGCCATCCCCACGTCTATCCTGTGCCTCAGGATAAATTCGTCTGCGGGAAGCGCGTCATAAGCCGCCTGCAGGTCGGGCCCTATCTCTTTCTTTAAGTCCTCCGGAAGCCACAGACAAAAGCCCGGCGCAAAGTCATGGTCACGCGAGATCCTGTCGTCATACCGGAAGCACTCCGATCCCTGTCCCGCAAGCCCCGCCGCTATTCGGCTCCTGAAGCTTCCGAATTGTTTTTCTATCATAGGTCTTCCGTACTCTTCAAAGAAGACCTCAGCGATCTTCAGACCGTTCCACATAATCCGGGTTCCGTCCCTTCGTTGTCCTCAAGCTGAAGTTCGTACAGTTTTTTGTAGATACCGTCAGGTATGGTGATGAGTTCCTCGTGAGTGCCCTGTTCCTTAAGCTGTCCGTCGTCCATCACCATGATCTTGTCCGCGTGGCGGATGGTGGAAAGCCTGTGCGCCACCATGATCGTCGTTCTGCCCTTCATGAGTGTCGAAAGGGCATCCTGGATGAGGCCCTCGGTCTCGGTGTCTATGTTTGCAGTTGCTTCGTCAAGCACCAGGATCGAAGGATCGTGCGCAAGCGTGCGGGCAAAGGAGATGAGCTGGCGCTCTCCTGCGGAAAATGTGGCTCCGCGCTCGGTCACCGCTTCATCGTAGCTATGTTCGAGCCTTGAGATAAATCTGTCCGCATTGACGTTCTTTGCGGCATTTCTGACAGCTTCATCGCTGATGCCTTCTGTTTTCAGGCTGATGTTGCTCTTTATGTCGCCCGTGAACAGGAAAACGTCCTGCTGCACCTGTCCGATGTAATGCCTCAGTTCGTCGATGTTTATGCTCTTTATGTCGACACCGTCGATGGTGATGCTGCCGCGCTGTATGTCATAGTATCTTCCGATGAGGTTCAGTATCGACGATTTTCCCGCTCCGGTAGCGCCCACAAAGGCCGCGCTGGTGCCGGGTTCTATGACAAAGGAGACATCTTTTAAGATCCAGTCTTCACCTGAATATGCAAACCATACATGGCTGAATTCAATGCGTCCGCGGAAGTTTTTGATGTGCTCCGGAGTTTCGGGCGCTTTGATCTTTGTGTTGTCGTCAAGAAGCGTGAAGACCTTCTCCGCCGATGCCATCGACTGCTGCAAGGTGCCAAACTGCTCTGCAAGCTCCTGTATGGGCTCAAAGAACGACTGGATGTAGCTTGTGAAAACATAGAGCGTTCCCACGGTTATGCCGCCCGCAAGGACATCCAGGCCGCCCGTCCCGAGTATCGTGATGAGCGCAAGCACCGAAAGGATGTACATGAGAGGCCTGAAAATGGCAAAAACCATCATTTCACGGAAGGACGCATGATAAAGATCCGTCGCGCGATCGTTGAACTCCGCGTTCTTTATCTCCTCCTTTGCAAACGCCTGTATCACACGCATGCCGGAAAGGTGCTCCGAAAGATAGGTGTTCAGCGCAGTGAGCTTTGTGCGCACGATCCTGTAGGTCGTGTGCGCGATCTTTCTGAAGAAATAGGTCAGCACCATGACCACGGGAAGCAGCATAAAACCAAGAAGCGCAAGTTTTCTGTCGAGAGTCAGCATAACTATCGCAAGGCCTATGATCTTTACCGTGTTTTTGATGAGGTTTATTATGACATTCGTGAACATCTCGTTCAGCGATTCCACATCGTTGGTCACGCGTGTGACTATCTTTCCCACAGGAGTGATGTCAAAGAACCTCAGGGAAAGCGACTGTACGTGCTTAAACACCTCCATGCGGAGGTTGTAGATGATGCTCTGACCTGTATAGCCTATTATCAGCGCGGATGCTGCGTTCAGCAGGAAAATGGCCACGATGCAGATGAGATATTTTACTGATATCCCTGTGAGCAGCGATGTGTCGCCGTTTTCCGCAAAAATGTCGACCGCAGAGCCGATAAGTATCGGCCGGTAAAGGTCGAGCGCGATCACACCGAGCATGAGAAAGAGCCCGAGCGTAAGATGCCCCACATAGGGCACGGCATACTTAAGAAGACGTAAAAACGTTCCCGGATGCTTATTCAGTTTTTCTTCCTGTCCGTTCAAGCCGTTTCACCCTCTTCATTTCCTTCAAGCTGCTGTTTTTCGTAGAGTTCGGCATAGCGCCCGTGGAGAGCAAGGAGCTCATTGTGTGTGCCGTATTCCACGATATGTCCGTCGTCAAGCACCATTATCCTGTCGCAATGCTCAATGGTTGAGATCCTGTGCGCTATGATGATGGTGGTCTTGCCTTGTCTTAATCTCTTCAGGTTGTTTAAGATGTTGTCCTCGGTGTCTGTGTCGACCGCTGAAAGCGCGTCGTCGAGGATCAGTATCGGCGCGTCTTTCATAAGTGCGCGCGCGATGGAACTTCTCTGTTTTTGTCCTCCGGAAACGGTGACTCCGCGCTCGCCCACCATGGTCGCATACCCCTTGGGGAATTCCATGATGTTGTCGTGGATATCCGCTGCCTTTGCGGCTTCCATGACTTTGTCGAGGTCGTCGTGGATCTTGTCGGCAAGGCTCTCGCGCTTTGAAAGCTCTTCTTCAAGATATGCCTCAAGGCTGTCGGCCTTTGACAGCACGATCCGTCTGTCTATGCGCTTGTTTCTCGGAAGTTCCTTGTATCCGCGGCTTCCGAATGCGATGTTTGTCTGCAGTGTATCCGAAAACAGGAAATTGTCCTGCTGCACATACGCGATGCCGCTCCTTAGAGTATTAAGCGGTATGGTGTTGATGTCGTGGCCGTCAAAGAAGATGTGGCCGTCCTCGACGTTGTACATGTGGAGGAGAAGATCCGCTATCGTGCTCTTTCCGCAGCCGGTGCGGCCTATTATCGCAAGCGAACTCCCTCTCGGGATGTCGACCGATACGTTTTCAAGCACCGCAGGAAGCTCTTCCTTGTAGCGGAACGTGAGGTTTTTTATGGATACCGCGCCTTTAAGGCCCGTGATGGAGCTGTCGGTCTCTTTGGTGTCGGCGATCTCGGGAGTAACGTCAAATATCTCACCGATACGCTTCATGGAAGCCATACCCTGAGAAAAGCTTGTGATAGCTTCACCCGCAGCGAGCATGGGCCATACCAGCATGTTGAGGTAGGAATGGAAGGAAACAAACTTACCGGGTGTGAGCGTGCCTTTGAGCACCAGCGAACCGCCGTAGACAAGCGTGATGACGCTCGATACTCCGATAAGGAGCCCGAGGAGCGGTATCACAACGGCCATCAGCTTTACTACGCTCATGTTTTTCTTTTTGTTGTTCGCATTTATCTTTGCAAATGCCTTAAGTTCCTGCTCTTCCTGCACAAATGCCTTGATCACGCGGATTCCGGAGATGGTCTCCTGCACGCTGTCGGACATTTCCGAAAAGGCTTTCTGCTTTTCATCGTAGCGCTGTTCTACGATCCTGCCGTAATAGATGCCGCCGCCCAGGATGATGACCATGGGAAGGACCGCAAGGACGGTAAGCGGCACGTTTACATAGACTGCCATCTTTATCAGCACCATGACCGCCATGACGGACGCGTCAAACGCGGAGATCACGGACATTCCGACCGCCTGCCTTATCGCGCCGAGGTCGTTCGTGAAATAGCTCATGAGATCGCCGGTCTTGTTGTTATTGAAAAAGTTTGACGACTGCTTTGAAAGATGCTCATAGAGATCAACTCTTATCTCATATTCGATCTTTCTGCACGAGCCGAAAAGCGTATAGCGCCACATAAAGCGCCCGATCATGATGATCCCACCGCAGAGCAGTATCTTCAGGACATTTCCTATGACTCCGTCCCGGTCCATGTTGCCCACGGTAAGGCCATCGGTGATCTCACCCGTAAACTGCGGGATGTATAAGTTTACAAAGTCAACAACAAAAAGCGTCACAAGACCGATGAGATATGCGATCTTGTGCCGCCACAGATATTTCAGTATAAAGGCTGCGCCTTTTTTATTTTTTTCTTTCCCTTGTTTCCCCATCTTCAATTACCATAACTCTGTCGCAGGTCCGGTTTATAACTTCTGGGTCGTGCGATATAAAAATATAGGACAATCCGAACTTTTCCCTGAGCGAAGAGAGCAGCTCAAGCACCTGGTCACAGAGGTCAGCGTCGATGGCCGAGACCGGTTCGTCAAGTATAACAATTTTCGGCTCGGAAATCAAGGCTGTTGCTATGGCAATTCTTTGTCTTTGTCCGCCGGAAAGTTCCCTGACGCGTCTGAAAGCTATCTCAGAGCTCAGTCCGACGTTTTTTAACATTTCCATTACCGCCTGTCCGTAAGACTTGGTACGGGTATAATCCGAAGGCTTTATGCCTTTCCTCTTAAGCCCCAGGATCAGCGATTCTTTTAATATCTTTCCTATGGTCTTTGCGGGATTGAGGCTGGAGTAGGGATCCTGGAACACCATCTGCGGATCTTCGTATCCTTCTTTTATGGTGACTTCTCCCTTGTCCGCGGTCTGCAGGCCGCAGATCACCTTGACCAGCGTGGATTTTCCGGATCCGCTCTTTCCGACGATCCCAAGCGTTTCCCCTTTGAACAGCGTGAGATTTACGTTTTTTAAAACAGGCGTGATCTCGGTCTTCCCGAAGATATTTTTGTCTTTATAGGAAAACGACATGTCCTTTACTGTAAGAACAGGCTCGGGCACAGGTTTGTCAAGGCCTCCGGCCCTCTTTTGCCGTGTCCTCCCTTTTTCGGTGGTCGGGCTCGGCATATCGTCATCGGAAAGCCCTGCGTTTTCAAGTATCTTTCCGTTGCTTATGGTGATCACTCTGTCGGCCAGATTGTCCACAAGCTTTCTGTCGTGAGAGATAAATATGATCGAAACGCCGTATGTTTCACGATAATGCTTCAAAAGGTCGATGACGCGGTTTCTGGTATCGACGTCGAGCGCGGTCGTGATCTCGTCCGCAACGAGGAGCTTTGGCTTTGTTATCATCGCCATCGCTATCATGACACGCTGGCGCTGTCCGCCGGAAAGCCTGTGGGGATAGGTGTCGAGCAGGCCCTCGGGATCGTCAAGTCCCGCGTCTTTCAGCGCGTCTATGACCGTTTTCCGCCTTTCCTCCTTTGTGATGGTCTTTCCAAAATGGAGTATCAGCGGTTCTTCAGCCTGTTTTCCAATGGTGACAACGGGGTTCAGGCTTGTCATCGGCTCCTGAAAAACATAGGCGATCTCTTTTCCCCGTATATCGCAGAGTTCCTTTTCGCTCATGAGGTCGAGGCGCTTTTCCATGAACAAAGCTTCTTCAAAGGTCACCTTGTAATCATCGCTGAGGATCCTCGCGATGGCCATGGAAGTAAGGCTTTTTCCCGAGCCGGAGCTTCCGACAAGGCCAAGGATCTCTCCCTCGGAAACCTCAAAGGAAACGTCCTGCACCAGGCGTTTTTCCATGCCTCCGGCATCCACCGAAATATTCATGTTTTTTATCTCAAGCAGTGCCATAGCCTATCGTTTTTCTTCCCTTCCGTGAGAAACAAAGCCGAGACCAAGTGTGAGCATAAGTATCATCACGCCGGGCGCGATAGCGTACCACGGCGCAAATATCATATAACTCTGGGCTTCCGAGAGCATCCTGCCGAGGCTGGGATCGGGAGGCGTAACGCCAAGCCCCAGATAGCTCATGCCGGCTTCCGAAAGCACCGCATTCTGAAATCCTATGAGTATGGACGACCTGAGTACCGTGGAAAGGTTCGGGAGGATGTCGATGAATACCGTTCTGAGGCTCCCGGCCCTCATAAGTTTCAGGTTTTTCACATAGTCAAGTTCTTTCTGTACGAGCATCTCTCCGCGCACCACTCTCACAAAGCTCGGGATAAAGGCTATGCCGAGAGCTATGATGAGGTTTGTCCTGCCGTTTCCCATAACGGCGATGATGACAAGCGCGATGAGGACTCCCGGAAAAGCCGCGAGCGCGTCGTTCACACGCATCAGAACGGCATCGGCCGCACCTCCGAAATAGCCTGTGAGGGCGCCGATAACGGTCCCCACAACCGCGCCTATGGCAACGGTGAGCGTAGCTATCACAAAGCTTGAGGACGCGCCCTGCATGACACGGCTGAGGATGTCCCGTCCAAAGTTGTCGGTGCCAAAGGGATGCGAAAATGAGGGCGCAGAGTTTTTCAGGGTGTAGTCCATAGCATTCACATCATACGGAGTCCAGAACAGTCCCACGATAGCGAGCACGACAACGAAGGACACCATTACGATGCCCACGATCTCCGATGCCGGTCTTTTTTTCATCGCCGGATGTTTTGTTTTTCCGAACGAAAATGCCACTTGTCAGTTCACCCTCGGATCAACGGCGCGATACAGTATATCCGCCAGAGTATTGGTCACTACGACGAGAGCCGCGGTATAAAGGACTATCGCCGAAACAACAGGAAAATCACGGTTTGAAATGGATGCGATGAGGAGGCGCCCCACGCCGGGGATGCTGAACACCTGCTCGCACACTATGGAGCCCGCAAACACGTCCGCAACTATCATCGCAAAAAACGTGAGCGACGGGATCAGCGCGTTTTTCAGGATATGGTGCGACAGAACGCGCGCCGCATCGTTTCCTTTGGCTTTTGCGGTGCGCACATAATCCTTTCTCTTTTCCGCAACAATGCAGTCTCTGAGATATTTTGTCATCATCGAGAGCTTCGGCACTGCCACGGTTATCGCGGGAACAAAAAGGAATGAGATATAGGCTCCGAAATTATCTCCCGGGGAGACATATCCGCCCATCCGGAAAACATGCAGGAGCACTCCGAGTACGTAGGTGAGCATGATCCCGAGGAAAAACTGCGGCACGGCCATTCCCACCTGCGTGAGCGTCGTGATGCAGTTGTCCAGCGCTCCGTTTGGCTTCAGGGCGCTTAGGAGGCCCAGTGGCACCGCAAGAACAAGGATGATGAGGAGTGACTCAAAAGCCAGTCCCGCAGTCGCTTTCAGCCTGCCTCCGATGAGTTCGGAAACACCTATGCTGTATTGGAGCGAGGTTCCGAGGTCAAACCGCAGGACTCCGAGAAGCCATCTGCCGTAGCGCACGAAAATGTTGTCATTCAGGCCCATTGCCTCCCGCAGGGCCTCTATCTCCTCTTCCGTCGCGTCCATTCCCATTATGTTTGTGGCCGCGTCGCCCGGGATTATAGTAAAAGCAAAGAAGGTCACGAACGAGATCGCAGCAAGCGTGACCAGCAGTGCTATCAGCTTTTTGCCCACGTATCTCATCCGTGCCTCCTTTTTAGACTCAATGTTATCTTGTGACAGGGATCACATTATTTTTCGTAATGGATCTTTGACATGTCGAGGACATATACGGGATAAGGTGTATAGCCCGTAAGCCCTTTCTTTACGACGGTTATCTGCGCAGGATCCTGGATATATACGGATGCTGCGTTTTCGGTGAGGATCTTCTGGCACTCTTTGTAATAAACGGCCTTTTCATCGATGGTCTTTGCGTTTATGCCATTTGCGTATGCAGTGTCAAATGCCTCGCTCGTGAAATTGATGAAATTGTTCTTTGCGGTGCTCCTGTAACGCTTGAGGATGTCTCCGGGAGCAAGGTTTGCGTCAAGGCCGATAACGGTAGCCTCATATTTTCTGCCCTGGTAAACATCGGTAAGCCAGGAGGACCACTCGATGAGCTCGATCTTTGCGGTCACGCCGATCTTTTTGAGGTTTTCAACGATGACTTCGCCGGAATGCACATGAGGTGTATAGGAGGACGGAATGGTGATGGTAAAGCTGAAACCGTCCGCATAGCCTGCATTTTTAAGCAGTTCCTTTGCCGCATCAGGATCGTAAGGATAGTAATTTACAAGGTCCTTTGCGAAAATGGCGGAAAGTCCGGGGAACACACCGCTTCCGATGAGTGAGCCGTGGCCGTCGGAGATCATGTTGTTGATCTGGTCGCGGTCTACAGCCATGCAGAGCGCTTTTCTCACATCGGGATTTTTAAAGGGTTCGAAGTCGTTGTTCAGGAAAAGAGCCTGCACAAGGTTGTAGTTTGCATATTCGATATTGTAGTTGTCTTTGAGCTGTGCCGCAACATCATTTTCAAGCGCCGTCATGATGTCTATGTTTCCTGCCATGAGCTCGGGAAGAGCCGCATCGCTGTTTGCATAGATATTGAACGTCACCTTCTGGAGCGCGGGCTTTGTGCCCCAGTAGTCCTCAAAACGCTCCATCACAAAGCTCTTTAAGGGCGTGTAGGAGGAAAACTTGAACGGGCCGGTGCCTATGGGATCGGTCGCCTGCTTGTCATATCCCTTGGGAATGATCGCGCATGTGAGATAGTAGATGAGCTCGGTGTTTGCGGTGTTGAGCTCGATCACTACCGTTTTTTCATCGGGAGAATAGATCTCCGAAATAACAGAAAAAGCCGATTCTACAGAAACGCTGGGATCGTAAGCGTCCTGAAAACCGGCACATCTTTTGAGCGAGTAAACGACATCTTCTGCTTTTACAGCATCTCCGTTGTGAAAGAGCACGTTATCGCGGAGCGTGAAGGTATACTTCATCGCGTCATCCGAAAGAACATAGCTCTCGGCTACGGCAGGGTTTACATTGCCGTATTCATCGACCTTTACAAGGCCTTCGAAGATGTTGAACAGAATCTCGTCGGTTCCTGCCGCCACTGCTACATGCGGGTCAAGACTGTCTAAATCCTGCGTTATTCCTACAACGACGTTTCCGCCGTCAGAACCGGCTCCCCCTTTCCCCGTAGCGTTTGAACAGCCGTACAATACGCTCAGGCTCATCAGAGTAACAAGAAACAAAAATTTCTTCATCAGGGTTACCTCTTCTTTTGGAATATTTAGTTATTTTTATTTATAAACGGGGTTTGCCCGCTTATTTCACTCTTTGATCTTGCCCTCGAGATCCTTCTTCTTTCCGAAGAGGCCTTTCTTTTCGGGCTCGGGTGTTGTGGAGTTTTCTGCTGCCTTTTCGGCCTCCTGCTTTGCGGACAGAGGCTTTTCAACCTCTACGATCGCGGTCTTTTTCATGGGGATACGGCAGTTCTTGTTGTTGCCGAACTCAACGATGACAACGTTTTCGTCCACCATGCTGATGACAACTCCGTAAAAGCCGCTGGTGGTGAGCACGCTGTCACCCACAGCGAGAGACGACATGAGCTCGTCCTGCTGCTTCTGCTGCTTTTTCTGAGGACGGAAGATCATGAAATACATTGCGGCGCCGATGACCACAAGGTAGATGAGAATGGTGCCCCATCCGCCGAGAAGACCCGGATTTGCCGCTGTTGTTGTTTCCAATACCGTAAATAACTGATTCATTTTAAACCTCTCTTATTCTGCTTTCATAGCCTCAATTTTTTTCTTTTTGTATTCCGCGTAATTTCCCTGCTCGATGGCAGCTCTGATCTCTTCCATGAGGTGATTGTAAAACCGGAGGTTGTGCATAACGAGAAGCCTCATTCCGAGCATTTCTCCGGCTTTCAAAAGATGCCTTATGTATGCCCTTGAATAGTTCCTGCACGCGGGGCAGTCACACTCAGGGTCGAGCGGACGGTCGTCAAGTTCGTACTTCGCATTGGTAAGTGTCATCTTGCCGTGGCTTGTGTATGCATTTCCGTGTCGTCCGTTCCTTGAAGGATAAACGCAGTCAAAAAAGTCCACGCCGCGTTCCACTGCTTCAAGTATGTTTTCGGGAGTACCGACACCCATGAGATATACAGGTTTTGCAACGGGAAGATAGGGAACCACCTTCTCTATCACATGGTACATCTCTTCGTGAGTCTCTCCCACGGCGAGCCCGCCGATCGCATAACCGTCAAGATCAAGATCCGTTATGCGCTTTGCATGCTCGATCCTTATATCATCAAACACGCCGCCCTGGTTTATGCCAAAGAGCATCTGGTGTTTATTGATCGTATCGTCAAGTGAATTCAGCCTTTTCATCTCGTTCTTGCATCTCACGAGCCAGCGCGTGGTGCGCGCCACCGAATTCTCTATGTAATCCCTTTCCGCACGGCTTGAAGGGCATTCGTCAAAGGCCATGGCGATCGTGGATGCCAGGTTTGACTGTATCTGCATGCTCTCTTCCGGTCCCATGAAGATCTTTCTGCCGTCAACGTGCGAATTGAAGGTCACGCCTTCTTCTTTGATCTTCCTTAAGCCCGCGAGCGAAAACACCTGAAATCCGCCGGAGTCCGTGAGGATGGGTCTGTCCCAGTTCATGAACTTGTGGAGTCCGCCAAGGCTCTTTACCACCTTGTCGCCCGGACGCACATGGAGATGATAGGTGTTTGAAAGCTCCACCTGTGTTCCGATCTCCTTAAGGTCCATGGTCGACACCGCGCCTTTTATGGCTGCTGCGGTACCTACGTTCATGAAAACGGGGGTCTGTATGGTGCCGTGCACCGTGGTAAATTCACCACGCTTCGCGTCACCGCATTTGCAAATCAGTTTATACATATCTCTTACCGTCCAAAGCCTTTCGGCCATTGGCCGAATCTTTATACGCTCTTGCTTATCGCTATCGCAAGCGCACCGTAACCGATGTGGCAGGAGACCGAAAGCGAGAGCGGCTGTGTCACGCCGTCCTCAAATTCGGGGAAAGCGGCTTTTACTTCCTTTGCCCATTCCGCCGCTTCTTCGGCGTTACCAGAATATGCCACGTCTATGTGGATCTTGTCGAGGCAGTTTTTAAAACGCGTGTCAAGGTCCTTTCTGGCTGCGTCGAGCATCTTTTTACGCCCTGCGTCTTTTCCGCGCACCTTGGCATAAGCGTCAAGCTTTTCGCCCTGTATCTGCAGCACGGGCTTGATGTTTAAAAGCGTGCCGATAGCTGCCGCGGCGGGGGTGATGCGTCCGCCTTTTTTAAGGTATTTCAGGGTCTCAAGAGTAATGTAGATGCTGGACTCCAGCTTTTCTCTCTCGAGGATCTCCTTTATCTCGGCGCCTGTCTTTCCGAGCTGGATGAGGTTAAGCGCGTCAATAACGGATCGCCTCATGGTCACGGAAATACGCTGGTTGTCTATAACAAACACCTTGCCCTCATAGTCGTCCTGAGCGAGCATCGTCGCTGTTTCGCAGGATTTGCTGAGTCCCGACGACATGGGGATGTAGACGAGCTCGTCATAGCTTTCGAGCACCTTGTCCCACATATCGATAACTTCACCGGGTGAAGGCTGGGATGTCTTGATATCCGCCTCTTCGTTCATCTTTTGGTAAAACTGTTCCTGAGAAAGAGTGACTTCCTCGTAAAACAATTCCTCATTTATGAAAAACGGCATGGAAAGAACAAAAACCCCAAGCTTTTCCGCTTCCTCACGGGTAATACCGCTGTTACTGTCTGTAACTACTGCTGTCCTCATCGACTCCTCCACACCCGCGACAGGTTCGCGGGCCGCCCAATGGCATTAAGCGCGTAAAACGCGCATTTAAAATAATATATCACGATTTTGGTGCTTAGTCAACATACCTCCTATTGCGAAAAAGCCCAAACGGTGATATAATCTGCTGCAAAGCGCTCCATTGGCGGAGCATGAAAGAAAAGGATCACAGGGATCATATCCCGGGGAAGGATGAACATGGAAAACAAGCAAAAGATAATCTTAACGGGAGACAGACCCACCGGAAGGCTGCACATCGGTCACTATATCGGATCGCTCAAAAGGCGCGTGGAATTGCAAAATTCCGGCGAATTTGACAAGATCTTCATCATGATCGCGGATGCGCAGGCACTCACGGACAACTTTGACAATCCCGAAAAGGTGCGCCAGAACATCATCGAGGTAGCTCTCGATTATCTCTCCGCGGGACTTGATCCTTCAAAGGTGAATATCTTCATTCAGTCACAGATATCGGAGCTCACAGAGCTCACATTTTTCTATTCAAACCTTGTCACGGTGTCAAGACTGCAACGAAATCCCACTGTAAAGTCGGAGATCCAGATGAGGAACTTTGAGACCTCCATTCCTGTGGGCTTTTTCACATATCCTATCAGCCAGGCCGCGGACATCACCGCATTCAAGGCGACCACCGTGCCCGTCGGCGAAGACCAGCTTCCGATGATCGAGCAGTGCAAGGAGATCGTCCACAAGTTCAACTCGATCTATGGCGAAACTCTTGTCACTCCTGAGGCTCTGGTACCGAAAAATGAGGCTCAGGGACGTCTTCCCGGCACCGACGGAAAGCAGAAAATGAGCAAATCCCTTGGGAACTGCATCTATCTTTCCGATGACGAAAAGACCGTAAAGACAAAGATCATGAGCATGTACACGGATCCGCTGCATCTTCAGGTATCCGATCCCGGACATCTTGAAGGGAATGCGGTGTTCACATACCTTGACGCTTTCAGCGACAAGCGCCACTTTGAGGAATATCTTCCCGAGTATCAGGATCTTCAGGAACTCAAAGACCACTACACACGCGGCGGTCTGGGAGATGTAAAGGTCAAGAAATTCCTCAACAATATCATGCAGGAGGAGCTTGCGCCTATCCGCGAAAGACGTGCATCCTACGAAAAGGATATCCCCGCTGTTTACGATATCCTCAAAAAAGGCACTGAGGCTGCCCGCGAGGTCGCGGCACAGACCATGGCCGACGTCAAGGCTGCGATGAAGATCAACTACTTTGACGATGCAGAGCTTATCAAAGCTCAGTCGGAGAAGTACCAGAGGGCCGAATAATGTATTCCATCCTGCTCTTTGACGCCGACGACACCATACTGGATTTCCTGAAATGCGAGCGTGTTGCGTTAAAGCTCGCCATGGAAGATTGCGGCTATCAGTTCAAGGATGAATACATACCGCTCTACTCCGCGGTAAACCTTGCCATGTGGAAAGAGCTGGAACGCGGCGAGATCACAAAACCGTTTCTCATCGCAAACCGCTTCAAACGCTTCTTTAACCGCGCAGGCATCAAGGAAGACGCCGAGCCGATGGGCAGCCAATACATGAAACGCCTGAGTGAGCAAAGTTTCCTGCTTCCCGGATCGAAGGAAATGCTTGAGACATTGCACGCGACGGGGAAATACAGGCTGTTCCTCATCACAAACGGCATCAAAGCCACGCAGACCGGCCGCATCAACGGCACAGGGATAAAACAGCTTTTTGAGGACATCTTTATTTCCGAAGAAATGGGTTATGAAAAGCCCGACGTGAGATATTTTAACTCCGTTGAAGAACGTATTCCGGACTTTGACCGCAAGAGCGCACTTGTGATCGGCGATTCCCTCACCTCCGACATCCTCGGCGGAAACAACGCACGCATCGACACCGTCTGGTTCAACGCAAAGCAGGGCGTCAACACCACCCCCGCCAAGCCTACGTACGAGATCCGTGGCTGGGATGAATTGTATAAGATCTTAGAGAAGTAAAAAAATAACGTCCTTGAAATGTTATCATTCCAAGGACGTCTTTTTAAAATGTGTAACCTTTTAGCCAAATACGGTGCTTATATGGGTGAAGGCCTTTTATTCGGATAGCTGCTTTGGGCATTTTGCCCGAGCGGAAAGGAGATGCCGGTCTTGGAGGACGAGAAGATCGTTGAACTGTATCTTAACCGCCATGAGAACGCGATCAGGGAGACCCGTGAAAAATACGGGGCCCGGCTTAATGCGCTCGCAAACGGGATCGTGGAAGACACGCAGACTGCAGAGGAATGCGAAAACGACACATATCTTGCCGCGTGGAACAGCATCCCGCCTCACGAGCCGAGGAATTATCTGTATGCGTTCCTTGCAAGGATCACGCGTCATATCGCGCTGAACCGCTGCCGTGACAACAAAAGACTTAAGAGAAACGCTGTCATCTGCGAACTCACAGACGAAATGGAACAGTGCATTCCGGCCCCTGATGACGGATCGGACATGAGCAACGAAACATTGAGCCGCGTGATCAACAATTTTCTTGCAGGATTAGGTCGCGAAAAGCGGAACATCTTCGTCCGCCGCTATTGGTATCTCGACTCAATAGCCGACATCTCCAAGCGTTTCAAGCTTTCCGAAAGTAAAATAAAAACCACGCTCTTCCGCTGCCGCGAGCAGCTGAGGGAACGTCTTAAAAAGGAGGGCTACACCGTATGAGTGGAAAAGAACTTTTGGATAAAATGGAACTGATCGATCCTGCATTTGTGGAAGCTGCGGAGAATGCGCGCGGACAAAACCGCTACTCATGGGTCAAATGGGCGGTATGTGCCGCATGTATCTGCATAGTTGCGGGAGGCCTGGCATTCCGCGGCGGTCTCTTTAAACCGCAGGGAGCACGGCAGAGCGATACCGTCGAAGATAGCATCACTTCTGTCAACAATGATGCCCTTATACTCGCTGACGCACAGGCTGATTGGATCGTAACTCTTATGGACACAGACGGAAATGAAAAATATGCTTATTCTTCGATTTCTTTTCTTGAAAGAAAAAAATACGGTCTCATTCCCGAAAACGCTGTGGGACTCACTCCGGAAAACACCTATGTCATCACGGAAGCGGATATAGGCGAGTTCATGGGCACCGTTTCAAAATGCGCGGACACTTCGCTCATAGGGATGAAACTCTACCACTTTGCTAAATTTCCGAATGATGATCTGATATGCATTGCAGACACCCCGAAAGGTTATGCGTTTTACACAGGACATCTTATTCTCCCTGAGATCACAGAACTCGCGACGTTTGATACTTACCTTGACGCTTTTAAGATGACCGGAACATTGTACTCGGTAGAAGTACTGAGTCCGGAGTTTACTAACATTGCAGACATAAATGACGCAGAGACCAAGAGAGCGATCGTCGAACTTCTTTCAGGTAAACCCAACATAGGACGCACGGAGAGCGAACGCCGTTTTGCTGATGTCTGGTACGAAGCGTACGGAAACAACGATGTCGAATATAACGAAGAGCACGGCGTTGTCAGCTACAAGGTACAAAACTCACCTGAAGAGGACACGGCTTTATACAACAAAGCACACGATCTCTGGAACCGTGGCGAGCGCTTGATCCGTCTCACCTCGGAAAACGGCGCGAGCCTGGTCCTCGACTACTTTCCTGCCGTCGGGATATTCTACTGCGGGGACGGATGTTTTGAAGTTCCTGACGAGGACGCCGCGATCCTCAACTCGTTGCTTAACATCACCGAATAAAAAAATAGACGGTCCGGAAATGGTCAATGCCATCTCCGGACCTGTTTTCATCATCACTAAATTGTCATCACACACTTCTCGCTGTATCCGTAGCAAACAGCGAAGCGATTTCACCGTTAATTGTAGCTTTAGGAGTTATAGTAACTTCCAACGCCTTCTTAGCCTCTGCAACAGCCTCGGTGGATTGTTTACTACATGAGGCATTCGTTATCAGATATATGCCCAATAAAATGATCCATATAGTCGTTTCTGCGATTTTTGCAATCCTAAGGCACCTCATATATACAGCTCTTCGCAGTTAGTACGATCCTTATTTTTCCCTGCACATATTACCTGCCACATCCCATGATTCAAACCAGTGCGCTATTTCGTCTATACTCATTCCCGTTCCGATAGGTTTCTCCGGCATTAGTTTTGATACTTCATCTGAGAATCCATGTATGTTATTATACTCTATAGAACCGTCCCCATTGACTCCGCATGTATATATGTTAGAATGGTATTCGGGAGCGCACATAAAGTGCGATAATATTGATCAGGAGGTACGGTATGTTCAAATTCTGGGGCGACGGCTCACAGGCCGCCAAGGATCTGGTTGATGCCATTATAGTGCGCAGCACTGACAATTTCAACTGGACGTTCATCTTCATACTTGCTGTGGTTTTTTATGTTTACTGGACTGAAATCCACAACAAACGTTACGAGGTTGTATATGCGGGGCTTGCGCTATACGGCGTTCACTGGCTTTATGAGATCGCAAATGCTGTGATCGGGCATGTTACGGGGTATCCGCTCTGGTCAGTGAGCAATGCTTCCACAACATTTATCCTGCTCATAGGTGTATGCTGGGAATTGTCAATGATGTTCATGCTTGCCGGCATCATTTCTTTCAAGATGCTTCCTGAGGACAGGAACAAAAGATATTTTTCAAAGAACGGAAAAGGCGGCATAAGCTGCAAGCTTGCCGGCGCGATCAGCATGGCTCTGCTTTTCTCGCTTGTGGAATCCTTCCTTGCCGCAACATCAAATCATTCGTTCATATGGGTATACAAATGGTGGGGAGTGCTTCCCGTTTTCATAACCACATATATCCCGTTCTTCCTTGCAAGTAACTATGTTCCCGACATGAAGCCGAAAGCGAGGACACGCTTTCTCGTGGCCGAGTGGAGCCTGGTGGCCGTGCTCCTTGCGGTTCTGATACCGCTTGGGATAATCTGATCTTGCCCCCATCGACTCACAGTGTTCATGTGTAAACGGAGGACCTTGGATATGATGAGACTGCTGAAACACACGCTTTTTACGATGACCGCTGTTCTTTTGATCTTATGCGGATCCGGGTGCGGCGAAAGTACAAACGGCATTAGTTACGAGGTAAAGAACGATCATGCTGTCGTGACCGGCAGCAACAAAGGCATGACGAGTGTTACGCTCCTTTCGGAGTACCGGGGCGTACCGGTGACTGAGATCGGACCAAACGCTTTTAAACAGAGCGCGATAATGGAAATTGTTATCCCGGACAGTGTCAGACTTATATCCTACAGCGCTTTTTACAATTGCAGCAGTCTTGTGGATGTGACATTTCCACAAAACCTTGAAAAGATCGACAGTTCAGCGTTTTCCGGGTGCGCGTGTCTAAAGTCTGTCCATATCCCTGAAGGAACAGAATATATAGAATCAGAAGCTTTTAAGGATTGCTTTTCATTGCAGGATGTCATTCTTCCAAGCAGCCTGAAACGGATCGACAGAAAAGCCTTCGAGCATTGTACAAAGCTTGAAGAGATCCGGATATCGGGAAATATAGAGTCTCTCGGTGATTCTATTTTTAAGGACTGCCATGCGCTGAAAAAAGTGTATATAGGCGAAGGGATAACCGGACTGGACAAGTGTATGCTTGATCTTTCCGGGCTTGAGGATCATCTTGAAGAGGTTCATTATCCGAAGAGTTACGTGCCCGACCTTGTAAAGAGAAACACTTCAAAGAATTTCTATGGAAAGACCGTTTATGTCAGTAATATCCTTTCGGTACGCTATGCTGAGGAAGAGGGCTTGAATTACCGCTTTGAGGAGGGGTATTCTCCTCTTGTATGCACGCTTGATGAAGCGGTCTCGAAGGGATTTGTCTCGTGGAATGATAACGGTATCCATGTATTCGGCTCGACTGAGGGCTCCGGTACACTAACGAACCTGACCGGTAAAGATATGGTGATCGAAGTGGAACCCGAAACGGTCGTTTCCATTGAGGGAGGAGAAGATTTTACTGTTTCAGGATCGCAAAAGATATTTCTCAGTGCGGAGATCTACACGGAAGATCTTATCGTTGAATACCTTAAGCCGTTTTATTATGAATCCGAATACAGTGAAGAAAAAAGTTATCTTCTTTTAAAAGGTGATGACACGTATTATCGTCTTATAAGAACCGACGGTATCGTGGAGATCGCGATAAGAGTGACAGAATCGCAGAAGGTATCATTTCCCGCAGGATCCTATGAATTAAAGATCGCCGAAGGAGAAACATGGCTCGGCGAAGAGCGTATGTACGGAGAAAACGGCAAATATACCACCACCGGACTGTTCCGTTTTGAGGCAGGAAATACATATTCCATAATGGCCTCACAGTTTGGAAATATCCATACAGACACCAATCCGTGGGGAAATTGAGAATCAATGTGAGTCAATGGGGACGGTTCTATCTGACTCATCCAAACGGATGAGTCAGATAGAACCGTCCCCATTGACTCCCCATTGACTCGTGTTAATCATCTACCCCATTTAACTCTCTCAAAACTGCTTTGTATAGTTCTGCAGCCTCTTCCCAAGCCCCAAAATACTGTCTTACCTCTTCAACGCTCATCCCGTCGCATAACTCTTTACTCGGCATAGCCGCCTTGTAATCTGTGGATTGTTCCCGTCGATTATTGGAACTGACCTCGGCGTTAAGGATATTAAGATAATAATCTGCAATGTTGGAATCAGACCAATTAAGCCCATTTTCGGTTATCGGCGCAAATTTGGAACATCCTTTTGCGTCCTTTTCAGGAACGATATACAATTGATCTCCATCATAGATCCGGCTCACAGGTATAAGGACTGTCCGTGCATTTTTCATTTTGTCAGCCACATTCTCGGTTATATAGATCTCGGAAAGATTATCAAAAGAATCTGAAGATGTTTCTTCTACATCACTCTCGTTGGCTACTTCGGTTTTCAGCAATCCATCTGTTCCATGCGAGAATACCACACGGCATGACGCTTTAACATAATAGACACGATCCCCGGAAATCCAATCTGAGAAGGCTCTTTCATCATCAACAGAAAGTATCTCCACAATAGCATATGGATTGTATACGCAAGAATACCAAAGATAAGGCTCAACCGTCGCCTCTCCGCTTACAGGTAAAAGATCATTACCGGCCTCGCCTCCAGTACCAACACCGGAAGTTTCCTTTCCTCCTGAGCAGGTGTTGAGAAGGAGCATAATAACTACAACGCCACATATGAGCGCCCCGAGTATCGATATCCTTATTATGCTTTCAATCGTCTTGTTCACAAGTTCTCATTGCCCGTCTCGTACTTTTTTCATACCACTCTCGGAGAGCTCCATATATTTTTCCAAGCCTGAAACCACTCCTTTATCTCTTAGATGCTCATACCCGATTCAAGCGTCCGGTCAGGAATTGCCCGAATGAGTTCGTTCGCCTTTTCTCTCTCCTTGAATCTAAGAGTCAATGGGGACGGTTCTATCTGACTCTCAATTTTCTCCCTTGCCGGCACTCTCCGATTTTCTAAACTCCAAAAGGTCTCCCGGCTGGCATTCTAATGCACTGCAGAGTTTTGCAAGTGTGCTCACCTTTATTGCCTTTGCTTTTCCCGTTTTCAGGATCGACATATTTGTATTTGTTATCCCTACTTTATCCGCAAGCTCATTAACACTCATCTTCCGCTTGGCAAGCATAACATCTATATTGAAAATGATATCTCCTTCCATGCCGCCTCCCATCAGATAGTAAGATCGTTCTGTTCTTTCAGCTCGGCGGCCTGCCATATCAGTTTTGACAACACCGCGCAGGCACCCGATATCGCAAGGCACAAGCCTTCCGGAATAAGCGACATCAGGGCCACTCCCGGATGATTCCACCCCCAAAAACAATATATCAGATTCCCGCTAAAGAAGATCATCCCCGCACAAAAGGCCATCCATGAGATTATCCTGACATTCTTTGAGTTTGAATATGAAAAAGCATTACCTCTTCCGATATGAGATGCTACAAGCCATGCCGGGATCAGCGATCCAAAAAAGGGAATTGAACTCACCCAGATCAATATAGTCCAAGGCCGGTATAATTGGGACATCATGGGTTCATAATCGCGCACAAACATTATTCCGAATCCCGGAATGATCCAGAATAATATGATACCTCCAAGTATACCTGAAGCCGTGATAATAAGCTTAAGCCACAGTCCGAACTTCCTCTGCTCGCTTTTCGTTTCGCCGATCGATCCCTTTTTCATTTTTGAACATCCTCCACATCCGTTCTTTGATCTGTGCCAAATACTGTTCATGGTTGTGATCACGTCTGATCAGCCATACGCAATCGGTCATAACGGATAATATCACCTCCTGTGCACGTTTGTCAATGAATTTTCATCGTGTTTCGATAAATATTTATTGCAATTGTGATCTTGTAACTACGCCGGCCATGTCTTTCAGAGTCTGTCTATTGGCTTATAATCTATTGGCTCCCGTCATACTAAAAAACCGCACCACAGCTGTAATGCCGTGGTGCGGAATGTATATCGTTTTCAATGCTATATCATTTCTTGAAAGGATTCTCTGTCTTGTAAGGAAGGCTTGCGGGCTGGTTGTAGCCGATCTCGTCAACGTCAACACCGATCATCTTGAAGACCTCAAAGAGTGTCTTTCCGTAGTGACCGAAGGCAACAGCGCCGTGATGAGGATAGCCCTTTTCGATGAGGACATGACGATAGAAACGTCCCATCTCGCTGATGGCGAATACGCCGATGCCGCCGAAAGACCTTGTAGCAACAGGAAGAACCTCGCCCTCTGCAACATAAGCGCGGAGCTTGTTGTCGGAGGTGGACTGCAGGCGGTAGAATGTGATATCGCCGGGTGCGATATCGCCCTCAAGAGTTCCGTTTGTAACCTCGATGGGAAGATTACGAGCCATGATCTTCTGATACTTCATCTCAAAGTGAGCAAGCTTCTTTGAGCAGGTGTTTCCGCAATGGAAGCCCATGAACGTATCGGTGTGCTTGTAAGGGAACTTGCCGTTGATGGACTCCTCAAACATATCCTTAGGAACGGAGTTGTTGATGTCAAGGAGTGTAACGATGTCATCGCTTACAGCGGTGCCGACAAACTCGGAGAGACATCCGTAGATATCAACTTCGCAGGATACGGGGATGCCCATGCCTGTGAGACGGCTGTTTACATAGCAGGGAACGAATCCGAACTGAGTCTGGAATGCGGGCCAGCACTTGCCTGCGATGGCAACGTACTTTCTGTAGCCCTTGTGAGCCTCTATCCAGTCAAGGAGTGTGAGCTCATACTGAGCAAGCTTGTTTAAGATCTCGGGCTTCTTGTTTCCTGCACCGAGCTCTGCTTCCATCTCCTTTACCTTTGCGGGGATCCTGGAGTCGTTTGCGTGCTTATTGAAGCTCTCGAACAGGTCAAGCTCGGAGTTTTCCTCGATCTCGATGCCGAGGTTGTAGAGCTGCTGGATGGGAGCGTTGCATGCAAGGAAATTCATCGGTCTGGGACCGAAGGAAATGATCTTTAAGTCGGAAAGAGCCGCTACAGCGCGTGCGATGGGAACGAACTCGTTGATCATCTTTGCGCAGTCGTCAGCGTCGCCGACGGGATACTCAGGGATATATGTCTTCTTTACGGAACGGAGCTTGAGGTTGTAGCTTGCGTTCAGCATTCCGCAATATGCATCGCCTCTTCCGTCGGAAAGGTCGTTCTGGCTCTCTTCTGCAGCGGCAACGAACATCTTGGGTCCGTCAAAGTGCTTTGCAAGAAGGGTCTCGGAGATCTCGGGACCAAAGTTTCCGAGATATACGCAAAGAGCGTTACAGCCGGCTTTCTTGATATCTTCGAGAGCCTGTACCATATGGATCTCGCTCTCAACGATGCAGATGGGGCACTCATAGATGTCCTCTGCATTGTAATTCTTTTTGTAAGCCTCTACGAGCGCTTTGCGGCGGTTTACTGCCAGAGCTTCGGGGAAACAGTCACGGGAAACGGCTACGATGCCGACCTTGACCTGAGGGATGTTTTTGATCTTGTTCATGGTTTCTTCTCCTTTGTTATTGCAGTTCGTTGATCGTTATACAATAAACAGCGCACTTATTCTACTACGTTTCCGCGAGAAAATCTACGCATTTTTTCATTTCATTTTATCAACTTGTGCTTTTGCATAAGTCAATGGGTGAGTCAATGGGGACGGTTCTTTCTGACTCATCCCCCGGATGAGTCAGAAAGAACCGTCCCCATTGACTCACCACTTAGGTTTTACTGCCGGACATGAGTTGTTCTTTGCGGCGGCCCGCATCTCGACATAGCAGCCGCATACCGTGCAGGTGCCGGAAAGGAGCCTGTCGCACTCAGAGCAGAGTTTCAACCGTCTCTCGTACTCCTCGTCGGATGCTTTTACGTCGGCTCCGATACGTGAAACATAGTCCCTGATGGATTCCATCAGCGCGCCTTCGTCAAAGTCCCGCACAAGGCAACGATAGCAGATGCGCTTCTCTGTGCCGTTCTCAGTCTGCATGCTTTATCTCTCTTATGTTTTTTTCTATCTTTGTCCTGGGTTCCATCACCATGTGCCCGCAGCCCGTGCACTTGAGCCTCAGGTCTGCGCCCACGCGGAGCACCTGCCATTCGCGGCTTCCGCAGGGATGAGGTTTTTTAAGGACAAGGATGTCATTCAGCGCGATTTCCACTTTTACCTTCCGGGATCACTTTTTCATGTCGACCTTGTCAAGGTGCCAGAGTTCGTCCACGTATTCCTGTATCGTACGGTCGGATGAAAATTTGCCCGACTTTGCGATGTTGATGAGCGCTGACTTTACCCAGGCATGCTGGTCGCGGTATTTTTCATCGATACGCTTCTGTGCTTCGGCATAGGCCGCAAAATCCTTGAGGATGAAGTACTGATCCTCATTTACAAGGGAATCGTAGAGCTCTCTGAAAAGGCCGGGGTCCTCGTTTGTGTACGTACCGTCCACAAGCTGGTCGACTACACGCTTGATCCTTGCGTCGTTTTCATAGATGCTCTTGGGATCGTATTCGTGATTGTGCTCGAAGTTGATTACTTCCTCTGCTGAAAGACCGAAGATCACTGCGTTTTCCTGTCCCACTTCCTCTACGATCTCAACGTTTGCGCCGTCCATGGTGCCGAGCGTGACAGCACCGTTCAGCATAAACTTCATATTTCCGGTACCGCTGGCTTCCTTACTTGCGGTGGATATCTGCTCGGAAACGTCCGCTGCCGCAAATATCATCTCCGCATTGGATACACGGTAGTTTTCGATGAACACGACCTTGATCTTTCCGTTGATGGTGGGATCGTTGTTTATCACATCACCCACGCTCGTGATGAGCTTGATGATGGCCTTTGCCCTTCTGTAGCCGGCGGATGCCTTTGCGCCAAAGATGAACGTTCTGGGTACTATATCCATGTAAGGATTGTTTTTCAACTCGTTGTAAAGGTACATGATGTGCAGGATGTTGAGGAGCTGTCTCTTGTATTCGTGGAGACGCTTTACCTGTACGTCAAATATTGAATCGGGATCCACATCAACGCCGTTGTGGTCTTTTATGTACTTTGCAAGCCTCAGCTTGTTGCTGTGCTTGATGTCGGCAAGCGTGATGAGTTCATCGTCATTGTCCGCATACTTCATAAGACCGGAAAGCTTTGTAAGATCTGTGATCCAGCCCTCTCCGACCTTCGATGTGCACCATTCGGCAAGGAGCGGATTTCCGTGAAGGAGGAATCTGCGCTGTGTGATGCCGTTTGTCTTGTTGTTGAACTTTTCGGGCCAGAGCTGGTAGAAATCTTTAAGCTGTTCGTTTTTAAGGATCTCGGTGTGCAGTCTTGCAACGCCGTTTACCGAATAGCCCGCAACGATCGCAAGGTTTGCCATGCGCACCTGGCCATTGTAAAGAATGGCCATGCTCTCGACCTTTGCGGGGTCGTTGTTGTATTTTTCATTTATCATCACCACGAAGCGGCGGTTGATCTCGTCCACGATCTGATAGATCCTGGGAAGGAGCCTTGAAAACAGGTCGATGGGCCATTTTTCGAGAGCCTCGCTCATGATGGTGTGGTTTGTGTATGCACAGCATTTCTGCACCACTTCCCATGCTTCCGTCCAGGAAAGGTCGTAATCGTCGAGCAGCACTCTCATGAGCTCGGGGACTGTGACGGTGGGATGTGTGTCGTTCAGCTGGAAGCAGACTTTTTCATAGAGCTTACGCACATCATCGTGTGTTTCCATGTATTTTGACACGGCGCTCTGTACACTTGCGGAAACAAAGAAATACTGCTGCTTTAAGCGGAGCTCCTTGCCGGCATAGTGATTGTCGTTGGGATAGAGGACCTCGGTGATGGTACGCGCCATGTTCTCCTGCTCTACCGCGCGCTGATAATCGCCCTTGTCAAAGGAATCGAGGTTGAAATCGTTCACTGCCTCTGCATCCCAGATGCGGAGCGTGTTCACAACGCCGTTGTCATATCCGACTATGGGAAGATCGTAAGGCACCGCAACAACGGAAAGCGCGTCTTCCTGGGTGAAATGTTCTCTTCCGTCCTCTCTCTGCACCATGCGGACATAGCCGCCAAACTTTACTCTGATGGCATACTTTGAGTTCTTTGTTTCAAACGGATAGCCGTCCTTGAGCCAGTTGTCGGGTTTTTCCACCTGGAAACCGTTTTCGATGACCTGCTTGAACATGCCGTATTTGTAACGTATGCCGCAGCCGTAGGCCGGATATCCGAGGGTCGCAAGAGAATCGAGAAAGCATGACGCAAGACGTCCGAGACCGCCGTTTCCGAGTGCCGGATCGGGCTCCTCCTCCTCGATGTTCTCAAGTGAAAATCCCAGTTCATCAAGCGCTTCTTTCACAACGGGCATAGCCTTTAAGTTTATGATGTTGTTTCCGAGCGCCCTTCCCATGAGGAATTCCATGGAAAGGTAATAAACCGTTTTTGCATCCTGCTCTTCGCATTTTTTGTGGAAATCCATCCAACTGTCAACAATATAGTCCTTAAGCGAGTATGACAACGCCTGATAGATCTGCTGGTTTGTGGCTTCCTCCACATCCTTACGGAAAAGCATCTTCATGTTGTAGGATATAGATTTTAACAGTTCTTCCTTGTTGATCTCCATCTTTTCTCTCCGTGATCTTTATTTTCTCAAAACGCCGAGGGAAACATCCTCTCCGTTGAGATTCCACTCTTTTACGTTTCCGGCCGTCTCGCCGCAAACGATCTCGTCCGCAAGGACGATGCGCTTGATCTCGTCGGCGTTTGCCGAGGCGATCTTCTGGATCTTTTCGTTTCCGGCAATGTAAAGAGCGATGTGGTCCATTACCTCAAAGCCGGAATCCTTTCTCATGGTCTGCACCTTGGAGATGATCTCGCGCACATAGCCCTCTTCGATGAGCTCAGGTGTGAGCGTGGTGTCGATTACCACTGTGATCTCTCTGTCGGAATCGGAAAGGAAGCCCTCTGTCTGCTTGGATTCGATGAGAAGGTCTTCCGTTGCGAGCTCTTCGTCAACGCCTCCGACATTTACGGTAAGAGTGCCTTTTTCATTGAGCTCGTCCATTGCCTTGTTGCCGTCGATGGAAGAAAGGACGTTCTTTAAGTCGTTCAGCCTGCTTCCGAAGCGGCGGCCGAGTGTCTTTAACTGAGGCTTGAAGGTATAGGACGTGAAATCTCTCACATCGTCGGTAAATATCACGTTCTTTACGTTCAGCTCATCCGAAAGGATATCTGTGAAGAACTCGGGCAGTTCCTTGTCAGCCTTTACGAACATCCTTGCAACGGGCTGACGCTGCTTGATGTTTGCTGCATTTCTGCATGCGCGGCCGAGTACAACCACTCTGAGCACCTCATCCATGTCGGACTCAAGCTTTGTGTCGATCCATGCGTCGTTTACGGTCGGGAAATCGCAGAGATGCACGGATTCCGGAGCGTTCTTGTCAAGCGTGCAGACAAGATTTCTGTAGATGCTCTCAGCCATGAACGGGATCATGGGAGCCGCTGTCTTTGCGATAGTAACGAGCGCGGTGTAGAGAGTCATGTAAGCATTTATCTTGTCCTGCTCCATGCCCTTTGCCCAGAAGCGCTCACGTCCGCGGCGGACGTACCAGTTACTCATCTCGTCGACAAAGGAATCGAGAGCTCTTGCAGCCTCGGGGATGCGATAGTTTTCAAGGTCGGAATCCACTTCCTTAACGGTGGAATTGAGCCTTGAAAGGAGCCATTTATCCATTACGGAAAGCTTGTCGTAGTCGAGCGTGTATTTGGTCGCGTCAAAGTTGTCGATGTTCGCATAGAGCACAAAGAACGCGTATGTGTTCCACAGTGTGCCCATGAACTTTCTCTGGCCTTCCAGAACAGCCTTGCCGTGGAAACGGTTGGGGAGCCAGGGAGCGGAGTTGATGTAGAAATACCATCTGATCGCGTCTGCGCCGTATTCGTTGAGCGCATCGAAAGGATCCACTGCATTTCCCTTTGACTTTGACATCTTTTGTCCGTTCTCGTCCTGAACATGTCCGAGTACGATGACGTTCTCATAAGGTGCCTTATCAAAAAGGAGCGTGGACTCCGCCATAAGTGAATGGAACCAGCCTCTTGTCTGGTCAACGGCCTCGGAAATGAACTTGGCCGGGAACTGCTGCTCAAACAGGTCTTTGTTTTCAAAAGGATAGTGATGCTGCGCAAAAGGCATTGCGCCCGAGTCAAACCAGCAGTCGAGAACCTCGGGAACACGACGCATCACGCCGCCGCACTCGGGGCACTTGCAGGTGATCTCGTCGATGTAAGGCCTGTGGAGCTCTACAGTGAGCGCATTGTCGTTTCCGGAGAGTTTTTTAAGTTCCTCGCGGCTTCCGATGCACTCCTGGTGACGGCACTTTTCGCACTCCCAGATGTTTAAAGGAGTTCCCCAGTAACGGTTACGGGAGATCGCCCAGTCCTGGATGTTTTCGAGCCAGTTACCGAAGCGGCCTTTTCCGATGGACTCGGGGATCCAGTTTACCGTGTTGTTGTTTTTGATGAGATTGTCGCGCACTGCGGTCTCTTTGATGTACCACGACTCGCGCGCATAGTAGATAAGAGGCGTGTCGCAGCGCCAGCAGTGAGGATATTCATGCTCAAATTTCGGAGCGTCAAAAAGCTGCTTCCTTGCGGAAAGGTCCTTTATTACCTCGGGATCGGCCGCTTTTACAAAGAGGCCCTTGAAAGGCGTCTCCTCGGTCATCTCGCCCTTGCCGTTTACAAACTGAACGAAAGGAAGGTCATATTTCCTGCCGACGTTTGCGTCGTCCTCACCGAATGCGGGAGCGATATGTACGATACCTGTACCGTCGGACATGGTAACGTAATCGTCGCAGGTCACAAAGAAGCCTTTCTTTCCCTGCTTTTCGGCGCACTTATAAGCGCAGTCGAAAAGAGGTTCATATTCCTTGTATTCGAGGTCCTTGCCCTTAAAGGTCTCAAGGACGTCGTATGCTTTTTCGCCTTCTTTTGCAAGTTTTCCGAGAACGCTGTCAAGAAGCGCTTCGGCCATGTAATAAGTGTAGCCGTCGATAGCCTTTACTTTTACGTAAGTATCGTCCGGGTTCACGCAAAGCGCAACGTTTGAAGGAAGTGTCCAGGGAGTTGTGGTCCATGCGAGGAACCACGCGTCTTCGCCCTTAACCTTGAAACGCACGATCGCGGATTTTTCTTTAACGGTCTTGTAGCCCTGGGAAACCTCGGCACTTGAGAGCGGTGTTCCGCAGCGAGGGCAGTAAGGAACGATCTTGAAGCCCTTGTAGAGAAGGCCTTTGTTCCAGATCTCTTTTAAAGCCCACCACTCGGACTCGATGTAGTCGTCGTCATAGGTTACATAAGGGTGTTCCATGTCGGCCCAGAAGCCTACAAGTCCGGAGAAATCCTCCCACATTCCCTTGTATTTCCATACGGATTCCTTGCACTTTTTGATGAAAGGCTCCATGCCGT
>JAEENL010000182.1 GCA_016283775.1 Lachnospiraceae bacterium
AGCCTTTTCACTTAAAAATCCTACATCATTCTCCAGCCGGGGAGATATTTGTTTTTTAAGACTCCGTTCTTTGCTTTTGCCCATCCAAGAGGGTATCCGTCAGTGCAGATAAGGACATAGCCGTCTTTCACGGGAGTTTTTGCTTCTATGGTCTCACATTTAAGGTATTTCACGACATCCTCGCTGTTGGACGACAGATCATAGCAATTGTCAAAGTCGTCTTTTTTAAGCGCCATCGCAAGCGCCTGAGAAGGCTCAAAGCGGTCCTTCTGCACTTCTCCGAGGAGAAGCCCCGTCCTCATTATCCTGAGACCCGAAAGCACCGGTATCCCTTCAGGCTTCATGAACAGCCTGTTTTCACGAAGTTCGAGTCTTTCCCGGTCAATTTCTATCCTAAGTCGTGAAAGGAACTTTTCGGCGTCCTCCGGAAGCTTCGCCGGTCTGCTTTTTTCAAAGACCATGCCGCAGTTTTCGCCATCGTCCTTTTTAAGGAGCGCCGCAAAATGTCCTTCGCCCTTTAGCTTATGCGGCCAGAGCCTTATCGCATTCCTGATCTCTTCCATTTCCGAACCTATGTATTCAGGGTGTCCTCCGTCAAAAAGGTCATATGTGAGTTCAGGGCGTATCACATGCATATCCGGATATTTTTCAAGGATATAGGAAAGCGTCCCTTCGTCTTCCGACGGATCGAAAGTGCAGGTCGAATAGAGCATGCAGCCGCCCGGCGCGAGCATAGGAATGCAGGCATCCACAATCTCAAGCTGAAGCTTATGATAGTACTCGTTTCCATACTGTTCCCAGTTTTTCATGATCGCGGGAGTTTTTCTGAACATCCCTTCACCGGAGCACGGCGCGTCTATAAGTATCTTGTTGAAATATCCTCTGAACCGTTCTGTCAGTTTCCCCGGAGCCTCCGAAAGCACGACAGCGTTGGTCGTTCCGAAAAGCTCAAGGTTTTTAAGCAGAGCTTTTGCGCGGGAATTGCTGATGTCATTTGAAAAGAGAACGCCCTTTCCCTGAAGCCGTGCAGCCAGTTCCGTACTCTTTCCGCCGGGCGCCGCGCAGATGTCGAGCACTCTGTCACCCGGTTCTATGGGCAGCATCCTTGCCGGCGTCATCGCTGACGGTTCCTGGATATAGAAAAGTCCCGCAAAATAGTAGGGATGTTTTGCGGGTACATCGTCAAGTTCGTAATAATAGCCGTTATCTATCCACGGCACTTCTGTAACGCCAAAAGGGACCTTTTGTTCAAAGGTCTCCTTGTCGGTCTTAAGTCTGTTGAAGCGTACTCCTCCCAGGCGCTCTTCGTCAAAGCCGCGTAAAAAGGCTTCGTATTCGCCGCCGAGGATCTTTTGCATCTTTTGTTCAAATTTCTCAGGAAGTCTTATCACTATGTACCTTCTCGCATTTCAGGCCTATTTCAGGCTCTGTGCTTTATAGCTTTCGGAAAGGAGATCGAGCTCTCTCGCAAATTTTGAAAGCTCGTTCATGTCGTCCATCGCATACACCCTGAAAAACTCCTCCTGTATGCGGACGATCTCCTGCTTGTTTGCAATATTGTACAGATTCTGGATGTTCGTGAGGATGTCCGCCACACGGTTCGCTTTGTAATTGAACGAAGCCTGGGCGTCGAGGATCTCCTCACGCACCGTGGACATCTCGCGGTCAAGCACCACAATGGCCTCGGCGGATTTGTGAAGTCTCTCGTTCACGCTCTCGGGGAGATTTCCCTTGTACTTGTACTGAAGTGAATGCTCCACGGTCGCCCAGAAATTCATCGCGAGCGTCCTTATCTGGATCTCCACGGGGATCTCTCTCGGACCCTTTTCCGTTTCCACGGTGTAATAAACTATCATGTGATAGCTTCTGTATCCGGAATCCTTCTGGTTCTTTATATAGTCCTTTTCCCTTTTCACTCTCATATCCGAGCGTAAACGGATAAGGCTCACGACATCATAGATATCCTCGACAAACTGGCAGATGATGCGGATACCTGCGATATCATCCATATTCTCTTCAAAATCCTCAAAGGAAATGCCCTTTTTCTGGCATTTTGCGAGTATGCTGGATATCTTCTTTACTCGCCCGTCAACGCGTTCTATTGACGAATACTGCCCGTTGTCGCGCTTTGCGGATATCATGTGTTCAAACTTTACGATGAGCTCATCCACAGCAAGTGAATAAGGCTCAAGTATCTCTCGCCATAATTGTATTTCCATACCTTCTCCCAAATATCACAATACATCATACTTTCTCAACAGTTCGCCTGCACTTTCGTCCCAAAGCCTGTCAAGCTCCCTGTCAAGTGAAAAACCGCTCCTGTAAAGCCCTGTGACCGCTTTTGCTATGCCGTCCTTAAAAGAGATGTTGAGGTTCAGCAGCACCGTTTCCTGCGGCAATGTCTTTATGCCGTTTTTTTCGATCAGCAAAAGCCCTGTTTCTTCCGGCGCTATGAGCTTGAATTCCATCGCGAGCGGTGTGTGTTTTCCGCGGATAAGTTCAAGCGCCGTGCTCTTTACGTCCTTCCATTTCGCAAATCTCTTTGACGTTCTGTCTTCCCATTCGTCGGTATCAAAGAAATCCTTGTGAAGCGTCCCGTCAAAGCGAAAGTCCATGAAGGTGCGTATCAGCGCTTCTTTGAGGAGATATTCGTCAAAGCTCTCGCTTTTAAGAAGAAGCGCCATAAATTTGTTTATCTCTGTTATCCTGTATTCCCTCAAGACAAAATCTCTCCGTATCCAGTCACTTTGCGGCTATCCCTGCGGCCATCCGGATAAGTATCACATAGACCACCGGAAACGCTCCGTAAACGAACAGGTGCACTCCCGTTCCGTTTGGTCCTTCCTCTCCGCTGTAAAACCAGGTGAAAAGCGTTCCGATAACGGGTGTGTACATTATCATTCCCGCGGCGCTCCCGAGCACCACTATCTGTATCGCTGCGATCGCGATCAGCGTGAGGAACCTGTTCTCGTGGAAAAGGTACATTGCCGCGATCATGAAAACGCCCACGCCGCTGTGTTCAAACTTCAGCACATAGGCTATCGCGACGCAAAAGATAAGGACAAGGAGCTCCACCAGGTTGTGCATTATCGTTGCGGGCTTAAAACGCTTTGCGATCACATATTCCATAAGGGATATGCATAACGCCCCCGCAAATAAGGTGAAAAAGAAATTCATGGGGCTCGTCAGCGCTTTGTTCCCAAAGATGCCGTTTGAAAAATCAAACATGGCGCTGCCGTATTTCGCAAGGTCAAAAACAAACTCCGTAACGACAGCAGCGATAAACAGCCTTAGAAGCAGTTTGCCCACGTTTTTTGTCTTTAATACCGCTTCAGCCGCAAGGAAACAGGCTATCGGTACTCCGATGTAGTAAAGGTTGTAGCCGAGTTTTAAAAGAGTTTCGGTCTTTTTTGTCTGAAGATCCGTTCCGTAAAACGGAGCGTTCAGCTGCACAAGAAGCATCCCTGTGATCATCGTCACAAGACATATGAGCTTCAGCGAAAAACCGCTGAACACTTTTTTAAATTCCTGTTTCATCACTTCTCCGTTTCGCTGTCGAGCACAACAATGGATCTCGGCTCAACGGTGATCTGTCCGCCGTTAACGGCGCCCGAGGGTTTCCTTCCCGAAGTGTCTATGCAGACCTTGAGTTTCTTTCCTCGTCTTTCGGGAAGCACAAAATCATGCTTTTCCCAGTGCATGTTGTAGATCACGTAAAGGTCGGAAGCATCGGACTCTTCGTCTTCGGATGCATATGCTCCGCAGAGATACACGCCGGCAAGACGGTTATATGCCTGATAGTCTACGCGCCACGGGCTTGTGCCGTGAAGCGATATCTCGGGTATCCCCATCCCTCTGTAGTCGGTCTCCCTGAGGTCACGGATCCGTTTTAACATGGGGTGATCGTTCCTGAAGGCGATCATGCTGCGTACAAAAGAATATATCTCTCTGTTTTTGTTAAGCCCTGTCCAGTCAAGGTAAGACAGTCCGTTATCCTGACAGTAGGTATTGTTGTTTCCGTTTTTTGAAAAACCGAATTCGTCGCCGGCGTTCAGCATTGGGATGCCGCCTGTAAGGAACAGCGTCGTTATGGCGTTCCTTATCATTTTGCTCCTTAATGCCCTGACTTTACGGTTTTTGGTCTCTCCCTCTTCACCGCAGTTCCAGCTGTAGTTGAATTCCTCGCCGTCCCTTCCGTTCTCGCCGTTTGCCTCATTGTGTTTGACGTCGTAGGAATAGAGGTCATACAGCGAAAAGCCGTTGTGATCGGCCATATAGGTGACTCCGGAGCCCTCGCCCCTGTTTTTCATGCGGTCGTAAAACACCGGAACAAGCCCTTCGTCGCCTTTAAGGTATCTTCGCATGTCGTTCATGAAGGAGTTGTTGAAGCGCATCGCTCTCCCGGGAAAAGCCGAAAGAAGCGCATCGTCCGTGTTTGTGACGAGTAGCCTGCAGTTTGCGAGCTGCGGATCGGACAAAAAAGTAACCGGGTCGATCTGGTAGTCGTTTATGTGGAAGCCGTCGATTCCGTAGATCACGGCATAGTATCTTGCCGCATCCGTCATCATGCTCTTTGGCGTGTCCGGAAGGAACATGAGCTCCATATATACGTCGATCGATGCTTTGTGAAGCTTTTCCACAAGGAGTTTGAACTCACGGCAGGGATCCTTTTTGTCAAAAGCAAATCCTGCTTTCGGAGCAAAATAGCAGGTTTCGCGGCAGTCATAGCCCCACAGGTTTGTCTTCCCCGAGATATCGTTCTCATTGAAATCATATACCGGGAGGAGCAGCACGCCAGTTATCCCGAGTTTTTTTAGATAAGGCACCTTTTCCGCGGCGCCGGCAAAAGTGCCGGGATGCTTTACGCGGCTTGAAGGGTCTGCGGTAAAGGACCTGATCTGCAGTTCATACAGCACGAGATCCTCTTTTTTGTTCGGCACATAAAGATCGTCCGCAAATCTTCCTGTATCCGTGAGTTTTGAAAGCAAAGGCGTTTCCACCCTGTTTTCCAAAGAAAGCGTTTTTATTTCCTCGTTTTCGAACTTATTTTTTTCTCCGAAAACATCACGCCCCAGGATATGCTTTGCGTAAGGATCGGTAACGATCTGCCCTTCACCTGTCTTGTAGTAATATGCAGTGTTTTTTTCATCCTTCGGAGAGATCGCGATCTCGGCATAGAAAATGCCATTCTTCTGCCTGTTCATCCGCACTTCGAGGTACGGCTCCGTCTCGTTTTCGTGAAACAGACATACAGAACATTCCTTCGAATCGGGAAGGCTCACCGAAAAAGAATATACGCCGTCGGTCTTTTCCGCGCCAAGCGGGAGGATGAAATTCCTGCGGTTCAATTGTACTGAATCTATGGTTTTTCCCACACTCAGTCTTCCTCTTCGATCGTTGATGTAAGTACCTGGCGCTTTCTTGCCATCTCATCGCTCTCAAGGTACTCGTCGTAGGTGGTCTGCTTGTCGATCATGCTTCCGCCGGGAACGATCTCGATGATACGGTTTGCGACGGTCTGGATGAACTGGTGGTCAAGTGCCGTAAACAGCACGACTGACGGGAATTTTATGAGTGCGTTGTTGAGCGAGGTTATCGATTCCATGTCAAGATGGTTTGTGGGCTCATCAAGGATAAGAACGTTCGCGCCAATGAGCATCATCTTTGAGAGCATGACTCTTACCTTTTCACCACCGGAAAGGACGTTCACCTTTTTGGAGCCTTCCTCGCCGGCAAAGAGCATACGGCCCATGAAACCTCTCACATAGGTCACGTCGTCAACGGTAGAATAAGGCATGAGGTGTTCTACAATCGTCTCCTCGCCCTTGAATATCTCTGTATTGTCCTTGGGGAAATAGCTCTGCGACGTTGTGATACCCCATTTAAATGAGCCGGAATCAGGTTCCTCTTCTCCCATGAGTATCCTGAACAAGGTGGTCGCCGCTATGGTGTTTCCGCCGACAAAAGCGATCTTGTCGTTACGTCCCACGTTGAAGGAGATATTGTCAAGGATCTTCACGCCGTTTATGGTCTTTGAGATGTTCTTTACTTCAAGCACCTCGTTTCCTATCTCGCGGTTGGGTCTGAAATCGATATAAGGATATTTTCTTGAAGAAGGCTTGATCTCATCAAGTTCGATCTTTTCAAGCGCTCTCTTTCTCGAGGTAGCCTGCTTTGATTTTGAAGCGTTTGCGGAGAAGCGCTGGATGAACTCCTGCAGTTCCTTGATCTTCTCTTCCTTCTTCTTGTTTGCTTCCTTCATCTGGCGCACCATGAGCTGTGATGACTCGTACCAGAAGTCGTAGTTTCCCGCATAGAGCTGGATCTTTGAATAGTCGATGTCGGCTATATGCGTGCAGACTTTGTTTAAGAAATAGCGGTCGTGGGAAACGACGATGACCGTATTGTCAAAGTTTATCAAAAACTCCTCGAGCCAGTTGATGGCATCGAGATCGAGATGGTTTGTGGGCTCGTCGAGAAGAAGGATGTCCGGATTTCCGAAAAGAGCCTGCGCGAGGAGAACCTTTACCTTTAACGGGCCTTCAAGCTCAGACATCAGCTGGTAGTGATGGCTAACGTCGACTCCGAGGCCGTTTAGCAGTGTTGCCGCGTCACTCTCCGCTTCCCAGCCGTTAAGTTCCGCGAACTCGTTCTCGAGGTCGCTCACTCTGATGCCGTCCTCTTCGGAGAAGTCTTCTTTGGCGTAGATTGCTTCTTTTTCCTTCATGATGTCGTAAAGACGCTTGTTTCCCATGATGACCGTATCCAGAACGGGATATGCGTCATACTTGAAGTGATCCTGCTGAAGGAAGGAAAGTCTCTGTCCGGGAGTGATGATGACATCGCCCTTTGTGGGTTCGAGCTGTCCGTTCAGGATCTTTAAAAATGTTGATTTTCCTGCTCCGTTGGCACCTATTATTCCGTAACAGTTGCCCTCGGTAAACTTGATGTTGACGTCTTCGAATAAAGCGCGTTTACCGAGACGAAGTGTGATGTTGCTTGCCTGGATCATTGATATATTACCTTTCTAAATCTTTATCATACCTCGAACATGAGGTCCTCATAGGTGGGTACGGGCCAGAAGCGCTTATCCACTATGGTCTCAAGTTCGTCGATCGGTCTTCTTAATGCTGCCATCGCGGGAACCACCTTTGCTTCAAACTCAAAAGCGCGGTCCTTTTCGTTTTCGATGGCTTTGGCTTTTGCCCTCACATCCTTCAGTGCTTCCATCGCATCATAAGCCTCGTCGAGAAGCACGGAAAGCTTCTTTAAAAGCTCCTGCTGCACTCTTGTCGTTATGCCGATACCTGTATCGTTAAGGGCGTTTATGGTCTCGGCCAGGCGCTTTGAGTAGCGGATGACCGCAGGGATATAAAGGCGTGATGCCATCTCGAGCATGGTATTCGCCTCAACGTTCACCGTCTTTGTATAGAATTCGTAGTTGATCTCTTCCCTTGCCTTAAGTT
>JAEENL010000183.1 GCA_016283775.1 Lachnospiraceae bacterium
GTTCTCCGTTTTCAAAGGTGTAGTCCTTCTCTTCCGTAGGTTGCAACAATGTATCGTTTTCAAACGAATTCTTGAGATCAAGGTCGTCCGTCCTCATCGTTTATACCGCTGCCGGCGTATATCCTTCAAAGCCCTTAAGATCCACGGTGAGCGGATAATCCGTCTCTTCGTTCCTATTTATCGCAAACACTGTGACACGCTTGTTTTCCTTATCCCACGCGCTTGCGGAATCGATAAAGTGCACGCCTTCTTTTCCCGTATACTGCGAAGTGTCCTCGATCGCATAGCCCGGCATGTCGTAGGTCTCGCTCTCCACCTTAGTATCAAGCGAAGTGCCTTTGGCATATTGCAGGAGATGCATGTAAACATAATGCGAAGCCGATCTCCAGATGTGATCGTGGTTCGATGCCGCAAGAGCTCCGAGGCCGCCAGTCATGCAGCCGATCTTTACCCTGTCGGCATGTCTTAAAAGCGCAAGCTGTATGGACGCCATCGAAAGCGCATGGAGCATGTCGCCGCCCGGGAACACACGGTCAGGCATGTTATCCGGGTCGTGAAGCACATATTTTCTGTTCGGATCGAAGCGATAATGGTTCCTTGCCATGTTGTAGCGTCCGTAGCCCGGATGCAGTGCCTGCAAAGGCCTTACCATAGCGCCGTGCTCATCGAACGAGATCATCACCTTTTTCGGCGATCTATGCTTTGACTGCACATAATCGATCATCGCGGCCTCTGTATTGATAAAGTCCTCATAATACAGCGATCCTCCGAGCAGAGCCTTGATGTCTCCGGGAGGCGCTCCGTGATAATGATGCACGGAAACATAGTCCACCACGTCATAGCACTTGTCGAGTACTGTCTGGTCAAATACGGGGAAAGACTCCATGAACGGCGCGGAAGAGCCGCATACGGCTGTCTCTATCGATTCATCGATCCACTTTATGGCCTTTGAGGTTTCAAGCACTTTGGTGCCGTAGCCTTCGGGGTTTTTATCCCAGGCGCCAAGCTGCCATGGGCCGTCCATCTCGTTTCCGAGATACCACATCTTTACATTGTAGGGCATTTCATGGCCGTTCTTTTTCCTGAGGTCTGACCAATACGTTCCGCCGGGATGGTTACTGTATTCCACAAGATCCATTGCATCCTGCATGGATCCTGTGCCCATATTTATCGTGTAAAGCGGCTCGGTTCCCACTTTTTCGGCCCACTGCAAATATTCGTCATGTCCCACTTCGTTTGTGTAATACTGATGCCATGCGGGATCGAGATGAACCTTCCGCTCTGAGCGCGGTCCTATCGAATCCTTCCACTGCCATGCGGAAACAAAGTTTCCTCCGGGCATCCTAACGGCCGGAAGCCCTGTCTTTTTCAAAGCCTGTATGAAGTCTGTCCTGAAGCCCTGTTCATCCGCCGTCGGATGCTTGGGATTAAACATCGTGCCGTTCACGATGGTCCCTATGGGCTCCAGAAAGGCAGAAAACAGCCTGCCCGAGATCTCACCGATTTCATAAGACGGATGTACCGTTATTTTTGCATTTGCCCCCATGATCATACCTCCCTATGTCTCTATTGTATTCTCCGGTGTTTCTATCGTATTTTCCGCAGTCTCTGGTGCGCTTTCAGTTTTCCCGGTGGTTATCTTTTTTATCCATTTTCCGCTGCTGAGTCTCAGGTAGCTCCATAGTGTTTTTATTATCTGGTCGCTCTTTAAGCACACATATATCCAGAACGGCGGGAGCTTGAACACAAAGCCCGCGAGGACGCCCAGAGGGAGTGATATGACCCACAGAAAGATGTTGTCTGTGATCATCAGCATCTTTGTGTCTCCTCCGCCGCGTAGCACGCCCTTGGTCATTATGCTGTTTGTCGCCTGAAAGATGATGATAAAGCTTATGGCGAGCATCAGCTGCCCGGCGATCTGTCTTGTCTCCGCTCCCACACCCGTGTAGCTTGCGATGATGGGATTTTTAAGTAATGTGATAAACGCCGCAGATATCGTTCCGAGGCCGAGTCCGAGTCCAAAGAAAAGATAGCCCTGCTTCATCGTGCGCTCTCTGTCTCCGGTCCCGAGTGTCTGCCCTGTGACTATCGCTCCCGCCTGGCTCACGCCCTGCACCACAACGGTACTGAGCTGCTGTGTGACGGCAGTTATCGAGTTTGCGGCCGTCATAGTCTTTCCAAGGTGTCCGATAATGACGGCGACCATGTTGTTTCCTATGGCGAGGATACCGTCGCTTATCAGCACAGGTATGCAGATCCTTATATATTCCCCGATGAGTGTGCCGGTCTTCATCATGAGGTCTTTCACCCTGAAGCCTATCTGGCTGTCTTTCAAAAAGAGATACCCCAGGATACAAAACGCCTCAAACACTCTTGCTATCAGCGTGCCGAGAGCCGCACCGGCGACCTCCATGCGGGGGGCGCCGAATTTACCGAAGATGAAAGTATAGTTTGCAAAGAGATTTACAAAGAAGGCTCCTATCGAAACAAAGAGCGGGAATCTCACCTGGCGGACGCTCCGGAGCGCTATGGTGCTCGTGAGACTCGTTCCGACAAAGAAATAGGTCACGACCGACCACCTGAAATATACGGAGCCCAATTCTCTTATGGGCATTTCTTCCGTATACGTCGTCATGATGATATCGGGGACGAGAGCCGTTGCCAGCGCAAAAAGCGCTGCAAGACAAACTGTAAGCCTGAGCATCAGAGCGACTGTCTGTTTTAGCGCGTGCGCCGCCTCTTCCGGACGGTCTCCGCTCATCTTCATGCCGTAATATCTCGACACCAGCACAGATGCGCCCATTCCGAGCCCCATGCAGAAGATCTGGTAAATGCTGATGAACGAATTTGCGAGCGATACGGCAGAAAGCGCTTCCTCGCTGAGGGAGCCCACCATGATGTTGTCAAGCATGTTTACACCGATGGTTATAAGGCTCTGCAATGCGATCGGAAGCGCCAATGTGAACACATTCCCGTAAAACGCGGGCTCTTTATCGTAAAACCTGTATTTCATGAAACATCATTCCCCTTCGGTCAGCCGGTTGCAGATACTCCGGTATTCCTCCAGGAAATCATCACAATCCGTTGTTATAAAATCATAATTGTTATCGCGTGCTGCGAATTCGTGCTTTTTGGCCCTCTCGCTGAAAGAAGAGAGGCCTATCGTCGCCATCATGCCTTTTATCGCATGAGCCTCCATGCGGTATGTCTCCAGATCCTTTTCGGCAACGCATCTTCGCATGTTTGCGATCTTACCGTTGCAGGCCTTTACAAGGTCTTTGACAAATTCGTCAAGTATCGCTTCGCTGTTTCCCGTATACCTTAACGCTGTGTCATAGTCAAGCCCCTCTATCGCGGTAAGACGTTCCTTTAGCGTTCTGTGGACAGGCGTATCTTCAGCTCCGGTTTCCTCTGTCTGTACATCGTTTTCCGTGACTTCCTCTATCTTGTCATCAGGCAGGAAACGTTTTACAGTCTGCTCGAGAAGCGAGGAATCAAGCGGTTTTGTGAGATAGTCCGCAAAGCCCTCGTCCAGGTAAGCCTGTCTGCTTCCCGCAAGAGCATTTGCGGTGAGCACGATCACAGGTGTGTCCTTGTTCAGTGAATCCTCCGTATTTCTGATAAGGTGGAGCGTTTCCACGCCGTCCGGTTCGGGCATCATGTGATCGATGAGGATAAGATCGTAGCGCTTCTCTCTGCACAGTTCAAGGGCTCTCCGCCCGCTGTCGCAAAGATCGGGCTCTATTTCCGGGCGTTTCAGGAAAAGCTTCACTATCCTTAAGTTTGCGCTGTTATCGTCAACAGCCAGCACCGCTGCCTTGGGGGCGCGATAATCACATTCACCGCCGCTGCCTTCGCTTAAGTCACAGGAATTTATGAGGCTCTCGGTCAAAGGCTCTCTAAGCCATACCTTCACAGGTATCTCCAGATCAAACTGCGAGCCCTCGCCAAGTTTACTTTTTACGCCGATAATGCCGTTCATGGAATCCATGATGCTCTTTACGATCGCAAGACCAAGGCCTGTGCCCTCGATATTCCTGTTCTTTGAGGAATCCGCGCGCGAAAAAGCTTCAAAAAGGTTTTTCTGCCCTTCCTCGCTTATGCCGCGTCCCGTGTCCTTCACGCTCATTTCCAGAAGAAAGCCGTCATTGTCGGTCTCATGCCCTCCGATAAAAAGCGTGACAGACCCCGCATCCGTATATTTTATCGCATTGTTCACGATGTTTATGATCACCTGTCTGATGCGGAATTCGTCGGAAACGAGTCCGTCGGGAACTTCGGAGAGAAGCTCGGTCTTCAGCTCAAGGTCCTTTTCGTCCGCGCGTTCATTCAGTATCGGGATTATATCCTTAAGGAGTCTCGAAAGTCTGAACTCCACATTCACGATCTCCATTTTGCCCGCTTCTATCTTTGAAAAATCAAGGACATCATTCACGAGCATAAGGAGCATCCTTCCTGAACTCTTTATGCTTCCCGCGTAATCCTCTATCACGGGATCGCGGTTTTCCCTTAAGATCATCTCGTTCATGCCGAGGATGGCATTGATGGGTGTGCGGATCTCATGTGACATGCTGGCAAGGAACCTGGTCTTTGTCTCGGACAGAT
>JAEENL010000184.1 GCA_016283775.1 Lachnospiraceae bacterium
CTGTTGTTTTCAAAATCCTTCTGCTCTATGCATTCCTGCTGCAAAGGAATGAACGACGGGAATCTCACCGTAAATCCCACCATGCTCTCCGAGTGTCTGATATCCACAAGGAAACGCACAACGGCATATTTGAACTGCATTATCGACGCAAGACAAAGCTCGTCCTTTCTTAGTTCCTCATATTTATCAAGCAGGAATCTCATGAGTGGACCTTCATCGTAAGCCACATCGTCAAAAGCGATACAGACGCACCCCACAGGGCCGTAGAACAGCGTATAGACTTCCTTTGTATTTTTAAGGAAACCTCTGATCCTCTTTGCGAGGTTTCTCATATAAGCGTTGTAATTATCTTCCCCAAAGATGTTTCTCACTTCAGGTGTGTTAAAATATCTGATCACGACGATCTTAAGCGGATGCCCCGCGATCTCGCAGTGCCTTAAATGCTCCCTGTAATACCGCCAGCTGTACATATTGACATTTACGTCGAGTATCTCCTCCGGCCTCAGCACAAGAAGGCGATTAAGCAAAAGCGCGAGCGCGTATGCCAGCATCTCGACGAGCAGCCCCTCGTGAAGGCCCTGCCATGCCATCACCGCAAGCGCCATGACATACATGAGGATGAGTATGATCCACTTGTGCAGATCGATATAATAACGGATCTTTATAAGATAATAAAGCCCGATCGCACTGTATATCCAGCCGAAAAGGTAGAGATAGAGTATCCCGTCCCCACGCTTGTAACCTTCTTCAAAGGTGATGGTGAACATTTCTCCGGAAAAGAGATTTGACAATATCATCATCACGATCGTCACATACGGCAAAAGTATCAGGACACGATGGACCGTTCTGTAAAGCTTGAAACGTATGCCCGCGATCGAAATGATGTACAGAAGATAGATGACATTTACGAGATGTCTGATGATAAAGAAAAGATAAGTGGTGATATAGGCCGCCGGGAGCCACCACGGCTCATCGACCGGATTGCGGTTAAGGATCTCGCTCACAAGGTCAAAAACGGCCATAAAAAACACAGAAACCTGAAAGGCAAGAAAAGACCGGTTTTCCTGCCCTTCGGTCATGTGTTTGAAAATTGTGGCAAAAAATACTATCGCTACGATCATTAGCGATACTATGTCCCAGGAAAAAGGTGAATTCATGGTTTCCTGCCTTTCCCTATCAGGTCGGGATCAGATGATAGTCCTTATGTATGCTGCGATTTCTTCATCCTTGCATGATCCAAAGAAAAGTTCCTTGAAATTCTTTCCTGAAACGGCGCCCTTAAGAAGCTCGGGATCAAGGCTCTTAAGGCACTCTATGAGAGGCTTGAACGTAGCCGCTCTCACGCCGTCAAGGATCTTTTTGTTCCTCTGTTCGGGAACCACTCTCTCCTTCGGATAACCCTGTCCGTGTCCGAATCCGAAAAGCTTTTCAAAAATGTATTCGAGATTCAGCTCGCCGCCCCATCCGAAGCCTTTTGCAAAGGGAAGGGCAACGGCATTTCCGTCGTTTACGTGTGCAAATGTGTAGGCGTCCACAGGATCCTCAACATGTCCGCAGATAACACCGGGGAAACTGTTGAGAGCGAGCATTGCGCCCTCTCCTGTGCCGCAGCCTGTTACAACATAGTCAGCAGCACCGCTGTTTAAAAGAATGGCCGCAAGTATGCCGTTCTGTACGTATGTAAGCTGAGCCTCATCGTCAGCGGCATACATCCCGTAGTTAACCACTTCGTGTCCCATGGGCTCCACTACCTTTTTCAGCGCAGCCTCGATGATACCGTTCTTTGCGGCCTGGCTGTTTTCGTTGATAAGTGCGATCTTCATTTATTTTACCTCGTATTTTTTTATATGAAAACTACTAGTCAAGATGGAAAACGTTCTTAAGATCTATGGCAACAGGGCTGTTGTCCGGATTTGTCTCCATGATGTCAGCCATGAAATCCCACCACTTGCGGTTGATCGCGGTGTCTGCGCCCTTTGCCCAGAGCTCCTCATCCTCTATCTCGATATAGCCGAAAAGAGTGAGTGTTTCCTTGTCCAGAAAGATGGTATAGTTCTTTCCGCCGTGCTCATGGATCATGTCCTTCATCTCCGGCCACAGGAGATTGTGGCGTCTCTCGTACTCCGCTTCCTGTCCAGGAAACAACTTCATCTTGAATCCTTTGATCATTTTATGTACCTCCGAAATATCATTTATTTTTTTAATCAACGTCAGTAATGCCTGCTTACATTTTACCTCTTTTTTTCCTGTATGAAAAGGGGTATATTGACCACCGGCTTTTCAGGTCCGTGTCATGCCGTATGGAACGTATCTTCACCTGCAGTGCTCACAAGTGCTTTTGCCTCTTCTATGGATGCCGGCATCTTGTCTCTTATGAAATCAAGTGACACGATCAGATTAAGACAGATCTGCGCAGTAAAATTCGTACTGATCCACGGTATCTCGCTTAAGACCGCATGTCCTGCCGTGTTTTCCAGTTCTCTTGTCTTAAACCCGTCGGTATCGTCCGCTCTCATGATCGCACAGAGAAGCGTCCTGCAGACTCTTTCCGCAAGCACATCGTCCTTAAGCCTTACAGCACCGTAGGCACCAAGCGCCGAGGCGAACATGGGATATGTGAAAACGCGTTTTCCGACAAGCCCGTCATGGTAAGCGCGCTGTTCCTCCTTTGGCAGGAAATAGACTCTTCCGTATTCCGCAAGCATATCGCGCCATTCATCATCGTCAAGAAGGTCTGCCATCTCCATCCATATCTCAGGCGCTCCCATGCATATCTGAAGATGTACGCCGCCGGTCGTGCGTTCGCCTATATATCTTAAGTGCAGAGACTTCGGATCGAACTCAAAATCAGGACCCGAAATGAGTTTCATCGGCGCAGCCTTTATGTCGTCCGAGCCTACTATGATCTTGTTTTTGTAAGCTTCATCGTTGAAACGCTCCCACTGCATCATCCAGTTCGAGCACAGCGACGACCAGTCGGGGCCTGAGCGGGCATGCGAAGGATATACCATCTGTGCCTTGTCAAAGAAATCACCGAGCGGATCGCGGTTTAAGAAGGTCTCTTCATTGTCCTTCAGTTCATCGAATATGTCTTCAAGCCTTCTGTCTCCTGTGAGGAAATAGAATATCCTGTGATGCCCTGCCATCGCGATGCGAGCTTCCTTGCAGGGGCAGCCCCAATGCCGCACATTGTGACGTGAGCCCATTCCCTTGTATTTTCCGATATGGTAAACATCCACCTCGGACGTATGTCTCGACAGTTTTTCCGCAAGCCTGTATACATCGGCGCGGCCTGTGCGTATAAAGTAGAGCCACAGCCAGAGAGTCGGCACGAGTTCAGTGTTGTCCCATGCATATCCGCCCACGTCGTAGCGCCACACATGACGCGCGGGATCGTAGGTGTGCATGAAATCGCCGTAGTTGAACATGCCGTACCACTTACGCTGCTCCACTTCTCTTTCATAAAACTTAAAAGCATTGTCAAGCTGGTCCTCTATCCATCTTCCCACTTCGGTGGAGCAGTCGGGAAGAGACCAGTAGCCGAACGCGCCCATCTCATGATAAAATCCAGGTGAACCCACATAGACCGCGGGATCGTTGTATTTTTCGGCATAAGCCGTGATCGTGTCGTCCGAAACGATCACATCGTCAGAAAACTCGAGACAGAACTCGTTTGTGCACGCCACACCGTAAGGATCCGCTCCCTTGTAATCATAGCCTTCATAGCAGATGCTGTTGTAACCGCGTCTTGCGTAGTGCCTGAAATCCATTACAGGCGCTGACGGGCTCCAGAGCCATACGCTGCAGA
>JAEENL010000185.1 GCA_016283775.1 Lachnospiraceae bacterium
ATGAGTTCTTTTCTCGAATGAGCGAAATCCTCATATCCGTCGGCTGTCACAACGAGCATGTCCTCTATGCGGACGCCTCCGAAATCGGGGATATATATTCCGGGCTCGACCGTGATGATCGTGCCGGGTTCGATGATGTCCTCTTCTTTTACGGAAAATCTGGGATCTTCGTGGATCTCAAGACCTACGGAATGACCGAGTCCGTGTCCGAAATATTCGCCGTATCCGGCTTCAGTGATGATATCTCTGGCTATCTTGTCATATTCCTTGCCGGGCTTTCCGGGCTTAAGGCCTTCGATGACCGTGGTCTGAGCCTTGAGAACGATGTCGTAGATCTCTCTCTGTTTTTTGGAAGCCTTACCGACAACAACGGTCCTCGTCATGTCGGAGCAGTATCCGTGGTAAACGCATCCGAAATCCATGGTGACAAAATCACCGGCTTCGATCTTTTTGTCACCGGGCTCCGCATGAGGCTTTGCGGTGTTAAGACCCGAAGCCACGATGGTCTCAAAGGAAAGCTTTTCAGCTCCGTTGCACTTCATGATATATTCAAGTTTTGCGGCGATCTCAAGCTCTGTCTTTCCGGGCTTAAGATGTCCAAGGATCTCGTTGAACGCGATGTCTCCGATGTGCTCAGCCTGACGGAGGCATGCGATCTCTTCGTCGGTCTTTATGCGGCGGAGTCTTGTGAGCTCGTCTGTGATGGGGATGAATTCCGGAACCTCGAGTTTTTTGCTGAAATTGAGATAATCCGCATAAATGAACTGCTTTGACTCAAAGCCGAGTTTTTTGATGTCCTCGCTTTTGATCACTTCGTTAATGCAGGCAGTGTATCCTTTGGAAGCTGATATCTCCACAACATTGAAATCGGGAGCCTGGGCCTTTGCGGCGACCGTATAGCGTGAATCGGTGAAGAGCGTGCAGGATGCTTTTGTGATGAGAAGAAAACCTGTAGCGCCGGTAAAGCCCGAGATATAGCGCATATTAAAACCGTCCGAGACAAGGACCGCGTCAAGTCCCTTGTCCTCAAGTATCTTTTTTACTTTTTCGATAATGCTCATGGAATATTCCCTCCTGTGTTACTTTTTTGTCAGAATGCAAGTCCTGACGTAACGAATCTATTATACAAAAAATCCGTTGGTTTTCAACGGATTTTTTCTTCACAGCCGGCATCTTTTTTTGTGCATACATCTGAACAAAAGCACTATCGGCGCTTCCAGAATGCGTTTTAAATGTATCTGTATCTCCTCTTTCGGTCCAATGCGCTTCACGAGAAAACTTTTTATCCCGGACAGATTTGCGCCTATGATGTCCGTAAAAATCTGGTCTCCCACGAAAACAGTATTTGACGCTTCGGTCCCCATCGCCTCGCAGGCCTTAAGATATCCCTCTTTCTTTGGTTTTCCCGCTTTGTAGATATAGACTGCGCCAATCTTCTCATTAAAGCTTTTTACTCTCTGTTCTCCATTGTTTGAAAGGAAACAGATTCGATACCCCAGTTTTTTCAGCTCATCCATGAGCTCAAGCGCTCTGTCGTTTGCCGGCGCTCCGTGGCACACCAATGTGTTGTCTATGTCAAATATCACACCTCTCATCCCCTCGTCGTACAGCTTTGCATAGGGCACGGAGTAGGCCGATCTGTAATAGTATCCCGGAAATAAAAATGCCATGTCTCATCCTTACAACGTATTTTATAGATTTGCAGACGATTTTATCACAGATCCCGATATTTTTCTACTGTCTGTTTTCGATCACCCGCAGCACAAGATATGCGATCGATGCATATAAAAGAGCGATCATGCAGACCGCTATATTCGGTCCGAGAGCCTTGATGTCGGCCATGTTTCCAAGGACGTACACGATCTGGATCAGCGTAAACATAAGTCCCGTGAGGCACACGGTCTTTCTTAAAAAAGTGACCGCAGTACCCTTTCTTATGCTTCCCGACAAAAGGAGCAGGCCCCCTTCGGCAAGCACAAGCATCAAAAGCGAAGGGGCATCGATAAATCCCGTCAAAAAAGCCTTATCCGGAAACGTTTCAGCCAGCATATACGGCATGATCAATCCGACAAGAAGCATCAATACTCCCAATACCGCGAACAGTATCCCCAGCTTTTTGTTGCCCTTATTTTCTTTAAGGAGCATGATCATATTTTCCTCAGCCTTGCCCGTGTACTCGTTCTCAGGCAGTTTCTCACCCGACAGGAGCTCGTTTATGCTTATACCGAGCAGACCGCAGAGTGGCTGCAGGTTTTCTATGTCCGGCAGACCGTTCCCCGTTTCCCATTTGGATACCGTCTTGTCGCTGATGCTTAAGTTTTGGGCAAGTTCCTTCTGTGTCATCCCTTTTTCGTTCCTAAGGCTCTTGATAAAATTCCCCACCTTCTGA
>JAEENL010000186.1 GCA_016283775.1 Lachnospiraceae bacterium
CTGATAATGAAGAGTATGAATTCTATGTAAACAACTTTGGGAAACAGTTTCAGAGGTGATAATGTGAGGTTTTTGTATGGTACGAGAAGTCGTAAAGAGGATTTGGATTCATTGCTTGAACTGTATCTGTTTTTACATGAAGACAGTATTCCGGAGCATGATAAGCACTTAGCTGAAACATGGGAACAGATTCTTGAAGATCCCAATCATCATCTGATCGTAAATGAAATTGATGGTCAGATCGTATCCTCCTGTGTATGCGTGATCATACCGAATCTTACAAGGAGTGTAAGGCCATATGCTTTTGTTGAAAATGTAGTAACGCATGCCGAACACAGAAGAAAAGGTTATGCAGGAGAGTGCCTGACTTACGCAAAGAAGATTGCGGAACAGGAGAATTGCTATAAAATGATGCTTCTTACAGGATCAAAGAAACCGGAGACGCTTCATTTTTATGAGCATGCAGGGTATAACAGCAGTGACAAAACGGCTTTCATACAATGGATAGGGATGGATAAGTAATTTATGGGATCGATACTACAGACAACATTAAATACAAGAGTGCTTCCCATGCTTCAGAAAGGGTATTTAGAATATGGAAAATATAGTTATCAGAGAAGCAGAAATTGATGACGCAGAGGAAATGATCTCATATTTGAACATCGTTGGGGGCGAATCAGATAATCTTATGCATGGACCTGACGGATTTAAAGTGCCGGTCGAAGCGGTAAAACGGCGTATCCAGTCTTCTCATGATGCAGATAACAGTATAATTCTGATTGCCCTGGCGGGGGAAAAGATCATAGCCCGGGCAGAGCTGGATGGCTATCCGGGTGCAAAATTACATCATAATGCGAGGTTCTCAATTTCAGTCAGAAAAGACTATTGGAATAAGAAAATAGGCACAGCGCTGATGACTAAGATTATTGAGCGCGCAAAGGAAATGAACCTGCACAATATAGAGTTGGAAGTTGTAGCCGGAAATACGGCAGCTATAGCTCTTTACCATAAAATGGGTTTTTCCGATATCGGAATATACAAGGATTATTGGCTTGCAAATAATGCCTACAGCGATGCCATCATAATGCAAAAATGTTTGAAGGATTGATGCAAGGAACATGCCGGACAAAATGGAACATAAACAGACAGAACTTACAAAACAACAAGCCACGCAATTTATTCTGGCAAAGCAGGGCCTGATCGGCTCATACCGTTTTATCGGGAAAACAGGAGCGTACGACTATGTGCGTCAGGCCGGATGCATTCAGTTCGATCCGGTTGATGTTTGCGGCAAAAATGCAGAACTGACACTGCAGTCCAGAGTCAAAGGCTTTAAGAAGTCAATGCTGCGGGAACTCCTGTATGAGGACCGAAAACTTGTGGATTATGTGGATAAGGAATTATCCATATGGCCCGTAGAGGACTGGCCGTATTTCGCTCCTTTCAGGGAACGCGGCAGGAAAATGGGAGATACTTTTGAAGGACTGCGGGAATTGAAGGAAGAGGCCCTGGCATATATCAGGGAGAATGGCCCGGTCTGCAGTGATACATTACCGATCGAAGGTGAGATCTTTTGGCATTCTTCAATGCATTGGAGCGGTAACTGGCATAAAAAGTCTCCGGCAGCAAGATCCGTTCTGGAACAGTTATATACCGAGGGCGAGCTGGTCATACATCATAAAAACGGCAGCCGTAAGTATTATGATCTTGCGGAGAGACACATTCCTGCCGCAATATTGAAAGCGGACGATCCGTGCAGTGATGAATTTGAGCTGGTCACATGGCGTGTTTTGCGAAGGATAGGAGCGGTAGGGCTTCTGTGGGACAAGAGCAGCACGGCTTTTCTGGGGATCGATCTGAAAACTGATCTGAGGAAAAAAGTACTCGCTGAACTGGCAGCCGGCAATAAGATCAAATCCGTTACGGTAGAGGGGATAAAGACACCGTTTTATTATCGCACCGAAGATGGACCGCTCATGCAGGATATCATTACCGGAAATGCGGATCTGAAGCCGAGGATGTCATTTATGGCGCCGCTCGATCCCCTTTTATGGGATAAGGCGTTGATCTTAGCATTATGGGATTTTAAGTATTCCTGGGAGATCTATACACCTGCGGACAAGAGAAAATACGGTTATTATACATTACCGATCGTATATGGGGACCGGTTCGCAGGCCGTATTGAGGCAGTTCAGGACCGTGACAAAGGCGCCCTTCAGGTAAAAGGCTTATGGTGGGAGCCCGGGATCAGGAAGACAAAAGCACTGAACTCCGCATTGGAGAAAGCGCTGAGCGGTTTCGCAAGATTCAATGATTGCAAAACAGTGGAAACGAGTTTTGAATAAGAAATATTTATTTGGGAGATCATATGAAAACACGATCGGAAGCTTTAAAATACGGGCTTTCCTTCCCTGATACATTTACGGATGCCCCTTTTCACGATCAAAACTGGCAGCTGGTAAGATATAAAGGGAACAATAAAGCATTTCTCTGGACATATGAAAAAGACGGATATATCAATCTGAACGTGAAGGTGGATCCTGAGAAGGCCTTCTTTTGGCGGTCGGTCTACAGCTCGGTGATACCGGGATACCATCAGAACAAGGACCACTGGAATACGATCATTCTTGACGGGAGCATTCCGGATAAAGATGTTAAACTCATGATCGCCGAAAGCTATGATCTGATAAGCGACTGCCCCTCAAAAAGGATCTATGAAGCCGTAAAAAAGATACCCTACGGCCATGTGGCGACTTATGCCCAGGTTGCCGAGATCGCAGGTGACAGAAAGATGGCAAGGACGGTAGGAAATGCGCTTCACAAGAACCCCGATCCGGAAAATATCCCCTGTTTTCGTGTCGTAAATGCAAAAGGTGAGCTTGCCGGAGAATTTGCTTTCGGGGGTCCCGGAGCTCAGGCAAAACTTTTGGAAGCGGAAGGGATCGAAGTATCCGGCGGAAAGGTGGACCTTGACAGATTTCAGTGGAAATACTGAAACTCCGACGGGAAGCCTGCAGACATATAAAAAATAGTGCTTGACAAATATAAGCGAACGGTGTACGCTAATGCACGTGTTAGCGTACACTGTTCGCTTTTGGATCAAGACAGGAGAAAACATGCCAAGAGATAAGAGTGAGAATCATGAGAAGATCGTAGAGGCAGCCTTTGCTGAATTTAAGCAGTACGGCTTTGAAGACGCATCCATGCGGCGTATTGCTGCAGCATGCGGCATGAGCGCTTCGGGGCTTTACAAGCATTTTCCGGCAAAGGAGGAGATGTTTTCATCTCTGGTAAAGCCTGCGGTAGACGGACTCATGGACCTTTACAGGGAGATCGAAGAAGAGTATTTCAGCGATCTTTCACAAAAAGGAAAGGCAGATGTGAGCAATTCAAAAGGAGAACTTGTGAGAGCGATGGAGTTCATCTACGATCATTTTGACGAATTTGAACTGATCATCTGTAGATCAAAGGGCTCCGTATATGAGAATTTCAAGCATGATATAGCCCATCTTGAGGAAAAAGTGACACTTCGGTACATGGAGGAGATCAAAAAGAAAGGGATCAAGGTCAAAAAGATCAACAGGAGAGAATTTCATCTTCTGGTGACCGCAAGCATCGAAGCTCTTTTTCAGACAGTGACTCATGGTTTTTCCAGAAAGGAAGCGGTCCATTTTGCAGGGACCGTCGAAAAGTTCTATGCTCCGGCATGGAAGGATTTTTTCGGACTGTAGGCATATGAACCCCGCTCAGTGCGGGGTTTAAAAACGGACGGTGGTTAGCGTATGCTAACATAAATCTGACACACTTACCGAACAAAACGGAGGAAAAGAAAGGAATATGGACAGTAAGAAAAAGAGATCCACGCTCAGCTGGGTACTGGAATTTGCGGGAATGAACAAAAGCTCATACATCCTCAGCGTGATATTTGCCACGATAAGCGTTCTCGCAGGCTTTGTGCCGTACTTTTTTGTGGCTAAGATCGTAAGGGCGCTCATCGAGGGGGAGAAGGATATAAGCTTCTATCTTGTTCAATGCGGCATAATCTCCTGCTGCTGGCTCGTGAACAAGGCGTTTCACAGCATTTCAACCACATTGTCGCACAGGGCGACATTTGGAGTGCTTGCGGAGATAAGAAGAAGACTGACAAAGAAGCTCAGCCTCATGCCGCTCGGAGACGTACTTGATGATTCGTCGGGATCGTACAAAAACATAATCGTAGAACGCGTGGACTCCATTGAGACGACCCTTGCGCACATCATTCCGGAATTGATATCAAATGCGGTCGTTCCCATCGGGATACTTGTGATCATGTTCGTCATCAACTGGAAACTCACACTGCTTTCTCTTATAAGCGTTCCGCTCGGTATCGTTTTTTACGGACTGATGATGGTGGGATCCGGGGAGAGTTTCAAAAATACGATAGTAAAGACTAAGGCGCTGAACGACACGGCCGTGGAGTATATAAACGGCATAGAGGTTATAAAAGCGTTCGGAAAGACAAGGACATCATACGAGAAGTTCATTGTTGCCGCCAAAGAAGGAGCCGACTGTTTCATAGAGTGGATGAGACGGTGTGATCTTTGGCAGAATCTTGCGCTCACTTTGTTACCTGCACAGCTCCTGACTCTTCTTCCTTTTGCCGGACTGTTCTATATGCAGGGGAAGGTCGACGGGACCGACGCAATGCTCCTTATCGTTCTTACTCTCGGCCTGGTTTCTCCTTTCATGGTGGTCGCGGGACATATGGACAACTTGAAAAAGACAGGCGCGATCATCGCCGAAGCCACATCGATACTCGGAAACAGAGAACTGACCCGCCCCGAAACGCTTAAAAACAAGCCGCAGGGGAACACCATAGAGTTTAAGGATGTTCATTTCGGATACAAAGAGAAAGAAGTGCTCCACGGCATAAACCTTTCGATCAAGGAGGGCACTGTGAACGCGCTCGTTGGACCTTCGGGATCCGGCAAATCGACCATAGCAAAACTGATAGCCTCTTTCTGGGATCCGAACGGAGGAAGTATCACCTACGGCGGTGTGGACATAAGGGATATACCGCTTGCCGATTATAACAAAAATATTGCCTATGTTTCTCAGGACAACTATCTGTTTGACGAAACGGTAATGGAAAACATCAGGATGGGAAATCCCGATGCTACTGACGAGGATGTGATAAAGGCCGCAAAAGCGTGTGGTTGTCATGATTTCATCATGGGTCTTGAAAAAGGGTATGAGACAAGGACAGGAGGCGCCGGAGGACACCTTTCCGGTGGTGAAAGACAGAGGATCAGCATTGCGAGAGCCATGCTGAAAAACGCCCCCATCGTGATACTTGACGAGGCCACAGCCTACACTGACCCTGAAAATGAGGCGCTTGTTCAGAGAAGCGTCGCAAAACTCATCGCGGGGAAGACGCTCATAGTGATCGCACACAGACTTTCCACCATTGCAAGCGCAGACCACATTTTCGTGATCGATGACGGAAATGTCGCAGCAGAGGGGACTCAGAGGGAACTGCTGAAAAGTTCGCCTTTGTACAGGGAAATGTGGGAAGCTCATATTTCTTCCAAAGATTCGGAGGTGGCGTGATGTTTCGTACATTAAAAAAGTATTTTGAATTTGCAAATGAGGTGAACAGAAAAAAGCTTATTTCAGCGATGCTCCTGGGAGTGCTGAAGGCGATGTTTGCCATGATAAAGATCCCGGCTATAGCTGCGATCATTCAGGGAATACTGGACAAAAATATGTCCTATGCGACAATATGGACGTCTTTCGGAATAATGTGCTTATCCATCGCAGGACAGGTGATAGTGGGGCTTAAGACGACAATGCTCCAGACGGAAGCGGGATACAATACCTGCTCCGGAAAGCGGATCGAGATCGCGGAACATCTTAGATATCTTCCTATGGGCTTTTTCAACGCGAACAGCCTCGGAAGGATCACAAATATCACCACAAACACCATGGAACAGCTTGCCGATGTGGCTACGCTGGTCGTCATGATAACCACACAGGGCATCATAACCACTGCGGTGATCTTTGTATTTCTGGCATTTTTTGACATAAGGATAGCACTCATATTGCTGGCCGGGATACTTGTTTTCTCGTTTTTCAACACTATGATGCAGCGCGCCACGATACCTGCGGCTCCGAGAGTGTCAAAGGCCGGTGAAACGCTTGTCGGCGCCGTTATCGAGTATATACAGGGAATTGCGGAAGTAAAGAACTACAATCTGACGGCAAAGACCGCAAAAAAGCTTGAAAATGCGATCAAGGAAAAGCAGACGGCGGATACAAAGATGGAATTCACTGTTATCCCGTACATGTTCCTTCAGGGACTTGCCACAAAACTTACGGGAGTGCTCATGTGCATCATGTCGGTGGTGTTTTACTTAAACGGCTCCATGTCGCTTCTGTACGCGATAATCATGACCATCTCTTCGTTCATGATCTATGAGAGCCTCGATATGATGGGCGGTTTCTCGGCTCTCATGAGAAACGTGAACATCATCGTGGACAAGGCAAATGAAGTGCTTGCCATTCCTCCGATGGATATCGACGGCGAAGACATAAAGCCGGAAAACATGGGAATAGAGCTAAAGAACGTGTCCTTTGCATATGAGGACAAGACCATAATCGACGATGTTTCCGTAAAGATACCGGAAAACACGACCACAGCGATCGTTGGGCCTTCCGGCGGCGGAAAGACGACGCTCACAAATCTGATGGCAAGATTTTGGGATGTGGGATCCGGAGAGGTGCTTCTCGGAGGCAGGAATGTAAAGGATTACAGCTTTGATTCTCTTATGAAAAACTTCAGTTTTGTATTTCAGAGAGTGTACCTTTTTGAAGATACGATCGCGAACAATATCCGCTTCGGAGAGCCCGGGGCATCGATGGAAAAGGTCATGGAGGCCGCAAAAAAAGCGCGCTGCCACGATTTTATCATGAGCCTTCCAAAGGGGTACGACACCATCATCGGGGAAGGAGGAGCGTCTCTTTCAGGTGGTGAAAAACAGAGGATATCCATTGCGAGAGCCATTATGAAGGACGCGCCGATCATCATTCTTGACGAAGCAACGGCAAACGTCGATCCCGAGAATGAAGCGGAGCTTACAAAGGCTGTTGAGGAGCTTACGAGAAACAAGACCATCATCATGATCGCGCACAGGCTCAAGACCGTGAGACATGCGGATCAGATACTTGTGGTGGCAGACGGAAAGATACGGCAGAAAGGCACTCACGAGGAACTGGTGGCACAGGAAGGAATATACAGAAATTTTGTAAACGAAAGAAAGGAAGCCGTATCCTGGAAGATATCCTGAAAATAAAATACTGTTTTACGGTGTTTTGCACATTTTTTTTTAGTCGTTTGTTTATGTGAGTTTAATGATTATAAACGTTCAAGCCGCATGAAAAGTGATATAATGACCAATAATGATCAAAAAACACAAGGCAAAGGACCTGACAGATATGTTGCATAAAAGAATCGTTAAAACAGGCGGGGCGATGATCACTGCGGCGGCAATGGTTTTTCTTGCCGCCTGTGCGTCGTCTCAGAATCAAGGGAATGCGGGGCTTACGGGAAGCCCTGACTCATCGGAACAGATCCTGAAAAATGAATATCCACAGGGCAAGACAGATAATGTGCGGAGTGCTGTGGACTTTGACCACGAACTGGATCGATATGAGCCAAAGAAGGACCATTACGATCTCTATTTCACCTACAAGACAGTACATCCCTGGTGGGATGCGGTTGCACTGGGCATGGAAGAGGCACAGAGGCAGTTCCTGGACAAAGGGATAGTCATAACATATGAATATATGGCACCGAACGGAGCATCCGCAGTCGATCAGACGAAAAGGCTTTTGGAAGCGGCGGAAAAGGGGTACGATGTCATTGGCGTGGATGTTGCCGACGAAGCCGTTATTTCTCCGATACTTGACACACTTATCGAAGACGGAAAAAAGGTCATGACTTTTTCAAGTTCTGACGCAAAAGAAGGCTGCAAAAGGATCGCTTATGTCGGAAACACGCATAACTATCAGGACGGCGTTGATCTGACGGAGGCGCTTTGCAAAAAGCTGGACTACAAGGGAAAGGTCGCGATCCTGGTCGGAAGCGTAGGCGCACCGTGCCATGAAGACCGTGCGAGAGGCGCGGCGGATACAATCTCAAAGTACAACGGGATGGAGATCGTTGCTACGGAATATGATATGGACTCCGTAGATCTTGCATACGAACTCACATTAAATATCCTCAAAGATCATCCCGACCTTGACGGCATCATATGCTGCAATATGAGCAATCCCGTCGGGGCGGCAAGAGCGATCAAAGAAAAGAAGAGCAATGCAGTCGTAGTCGGCATGGACCACGACGAGGAGGCGTTACGATACCTGAATGAAGGCGTGATCTATTGCCTCGGAGTGCAGGATTGCTATTCGATAGGCTTTGACACCATTATGATCGCGGTAAAGATCGCAGACGGAAACGCTCCGGGAGATCTGTTCCCGGAACTTACCGACGAGATAACCACAGTGATCTATCAGGAGGATGCGGCTCTGATGCTTGAGCTGCTGTATGGGGATATCTTATGAGATTGTTAAAAATGATAAAAAACAGACCGCTGGCACGTACCGCCATCATCGGAGGCATAATTGTCATCGCTTTCATGACCGCGAACACCTTCTGGTCTGTGAGACAGAACAGCGATGCGACGAATGAAGCGGTCTCAACCGTCAGTTCGTTTTACCTTGAGGCAATGGCGGAACGCCGCGCAAGGATCATAACAAACCTGATAAACAACAATTTTGACCAGATGAAAAAAGCTGTGGATTTTATAGCGGACAGCAACTGCGGATCACTGGAAGAATTCCGCGATGGCATAGGAAGGGTCAAGTCTTTGCTCGGTCTGAACCGTTTTGCTCTTGTCGACGAAGACGATATCGTTTACACACAGTACACGACCTATACCGGAGGAAGCAGGCACACCTTTCTTTCAGATGTGAGCACGCATGACAGGATCATCACCACTGTTTCCATTTATGGTTCCTCCAAGCAGCTTTGTCTTGCCATCCCGATCTCGGGGATTTCGTTTATGGGGAAGCCCTTTAAGGCTTGTTTTGTGCAGCTCGACATAAAGGAGATCGTGGAACTTCTTGCTTTCGACGATCAGGGACAGACCCATTTTGCACTCTATGTGAAAAACGGCGGAAATCTCTCGGGAACGGAACTTGGCCCGGAGATCGGAGAACAAAACATTTTCGAGGCTTTGAAAGGCCTTGTTTCAGAAGAAGTCTGGAACGAAAACTACAGTAATTTTGAAAATGAGAAAGAAGGAAACATAAGATTTTCAATGGGTGACCAGGAAGAGACTTTGTGCTATGTTCCCATTCAGGGTACAGGCTGGGAAATGGCCGTGCTCATCCGTGACAGCATCATTCAGGATCAGATAAGGGACGTAAGTGAAAGGAACTTCAGGACAAACAGGCGACAAATCGGTTTTACACTTGTGTCCGTTGCAGCGCTTGCGGTAGTCCTTATTTTGCAGCTCAAGAAGCTCTCAAAAGAAAAACTCGAAGAAGAAAAAGAAGCCAGCAGAGCTTTTCAGAATATGGCAAACACCGACTCAATGACCGGAGTCAGGAACAAGCATGCATACCTTGACAATGAGGCTTTGATAGACAGTAAGATAGAATCGGGAGAACTTAAAAACGTTGCGGTCGTACTTGGCGATATCAACGGTCTGAAGCACGTAAACGACACCTACGGGCACGCGGCAGGCGATCAGCTGATAAAGGATGCCTGCACGTTGATATGCGAGCATTTCAAGCAGGGCGCGGTGTTCAGGATCGGCGGAGACGAGTTTGCCGTTATCCTTCAGGGAAAAGGCTACGAAACGATGCACGATGTTATGAACGAATTCAACAGAACGGTCGAAGAAAATATAAAAACAGGCTCTGTCGTCGTTTCCATCGGTTACTCCGTACTGGAAAAAGACGATCACAGCCTGCAGGAAGTCTTTGCTAGAGCAGATCAGATGATGTATGCAAGAAAGAGTGAGCTTAAAGCGATGGGCGCAAAGACAAGATAAGCCCGACCCATCCTTTATAAGGTTCCGTGCTCTTTCATGTGTTTCTTTATTGCATTGAAGGTCTTGTCGCTGATGTAATGCTCGATACGGCAGGCGTCTTCGGACGCGGTCTCTTCATCAACCCCAAGATTCAACAAAACACGGGTCAGCACCGTGTGACGCTCATAGATGCTCTTTGCGCGCTTAAGCCCTGAATCCGTGAGCTTTATGCAGCCGTCCGTATCTCTTGTGATAAAGCCTCCGTCTGTAAGCACACCGACGGCTCTGCTGACCGACGGCTTTGAATAACCCAGATAATCACCGACATCTATTGCGCGTACTGTATTTGAGCTTTGCGAAAGCACGTAGATGGCTTCGAGGTACATTTCGCCCGATTCCTGTAATGCCATAAGTAAACCCTCCGTTAAAACCTTAAAACTTACAGGTTTAAGGTTACCACATGTAAGGGCGGCATACAAGAAAAGAATATAAAAATTTAAAAAAATGCTTGACAGGTTAGCCTAATCTAACTATAATGAACGGCGGTTAGATGGGACTAACCTATATTTTTTGAAATACGGTTAGCGCAGACTAATCACAAAAGAATACAGGAGGAAGAGCATGATGCCTCTTATTTTTGCGGGAGTGGGCGAGACGCAGATCATAAAAAAGATCGGCGGAAACCCTGAAGTAAAGAAGCACTTGGAAGACATGGGCTTCAATGTGGGCACTGAAGTGAGCGTTATCAATTCACTCGGAGAGAACCTGATCGTAAAGGTCAAGGAGAGCCGGGTGGCTGTCAGTGATGAGCTGGCAAAAAAGATATTTGTTTAGACACGGAGGAATGAGACAAATGACACTAAAAGAAGTTAAGGTCGGAAAGACCGTGAAGGTCTTAAAACTTCACGGCGAGGGCGCTATAAAGCGCAGGATCATGGACATGGGCATAACCAAAAACACGACTGTTTTTGTGCGCAAGGTCGCTCCTCTCGGAGATCCCATTGAAGTGACTGTCAGAAATTACGAGTTGTCGCTTCGAAAAGCGGATGCTGAGATGATCGAAGTAGAGGAGGTATGAGAAAATGAGCTTGCGTATCGCACTTGCAGGAAACCCTAACAGTGGTAAGACCACATTGTTCAACGCTCTCACGGGCTCAAATCAGTTTGTCGGAAACTGGCCCGGAGTTACAGTCGAGAAAAAGGAAGGAAAGCTGAAGAAACATGATGATGTGATCATCACAGACCTTCCCGGTATATATTCACTTTCACCCTATACACTTGAAGAAGTCGTTGCCAGAAATTATCTGATAGGCGAGCGTCCCGATGCCATCCTCAACATCATCGACGGAACGAACCTTGAGAGAAACCTTTATCTCACCACCCAGCTCACCGAGCTTGGGATCCCTGTTGTTGTAGCCATCAACATGATGGATGTGATAAAAAAGAACGGTGACAAGATAAACATGGAGGAACTCGGCCGCCAGCTCGGCTGCAAGGTCGTTTCCATTTCGGCGCTCAAAGGCGACGGTGTAATGGAAGCTGCGGAAGAGGCCATAAAAGCCGCAAAGAACACCACCACGGTGCCCCTCCACACATTCTCAGGTCCTGTGGAACATGCAATAGCGCACATCGAGGAAGCGATCGTTCACGACAGACCCGAGTCACAGCAGAGATGGTACGCGATCAAGGTGTTCGAGCGCGATGACAAGGTGCTCGCTGCATTGAACATCCCTTCCGACAAGCTCGCTCATGTTGAGGGAGATATCGCGGCAGCGGAGAAAGAACTTGACGATGACGCAGAGAGCATCATCACAAACGAAAGATATGTTTATATCGCCGAAGTCATAAAGGCTTGCTATAAGAAAAAGAACGCAGGAAAGCTGACCACTTCCGACAAGATCGACAAGATCGTCACAAACCGCTGGCTCGGCCTTCCCATATTTGCGCTCATAATGTTTGTTGTTTACTGGATCGCAATGGTAGGACCCGGCGCGGCAGCAACCGACTGGACAAACGAAAATCTTTTCGGTGACGGCTTCCATCTTTTGGGCATCGGATCCAAGGATGCCGATGCGGCAGCGGAGGACTATGGCAACGCTATGAGCGCCATCGGAGGATATCTTGAGATCGATCCCGAAGATGAGGCGTTTGATGCGGACGAAGCGATCTCAGAGCTAGAAAAAGTGACAGGCCCCGCTTCGACCGTTATCCAGGTGGAGGACGAGGAAACACTGGCAATCAGTGATGCCACCGTCTACTTTGACTCGGTTCCCGATAATGCGGGTGAAGATGTCATCGGAATGTCATTTAAAGACGCGCTCGCATATGTAAAGGAAAACGGCTTTGATGAGCCCGATCCCGCAGATTACGGCGTATGGGTACCCGGCATACCGGTGCTCGCAGAAAACCTTCTTGACGCACTGAACACCGCCGACTGGCTCAAGAGCCTTATCATCGACGGTATCATTGCCGGCGTGGGCGCTGTGCTCGGCTTTGTTCCCCAGATGCTCGTACTGTTCCTGCTCCTTGCTTTCCTTGAGGCATGCGGTTACATGGCCCGTATAGCATTCGTGCTTGACCGTATCTTCAGACGTTTCGGACTTTCCGGCAAGTCCTTCATTCCTATGCTCGTAGGCACAGGCTGCGGAATTCCCGGCATCATGGCATCACGTACGATCGAAAATGAGCGTGACCGTCGTATGACGATCATCACCACCACATTTATCCCCTGTGGCGCAAAGGTGCCTTTCATTGCGATGATAGCAGGCGCGATCTTCCACGGAAGCGCACTTATCTCTACCGGCGCTTATTTCATCGGAATGGCGGCCATCATCATTTCCGGTGTTATGCTCAAAAAGACAAAGCTTTTCGCAGGCGATCCCGCTCCCTTTGTAATGGAGCTTCCCGCATATCACCTTCCCACCATCGGAAATGTACTCAGATCCATGTGGGAGCGCGGCTGGTCCTTTATCAAGAAGGCAGGCAGCATCATCCTTATCTCCCAGATCGTTGTCTGGTTCCTTTCAGGCTTCGGCTTTGCGGAGGACGGATTCAGGATGCTTGAGGAGGACGAGATATCCCTTTCTATCCTTGCAAAAGTGGGAAATGCCATCGCATGGCTGTTCACACCTCTCGGATGGGGCAACTGGCAGGCAGCGGTCGCTTCGTTTACCGGTCTTGTGGCAAAAGAGAACATCGTAGGCACCATGGGCGTGCTTTACGGCGGCGGCGACCAGACCTTATATGCAACGCTTGCTGAGGTATTTACCGGAGTCACAGGCATGTCCTTCCTGGTATTCAACCTTCTCTGCGCTCCTTGCTTTGCAGCCATCGGCGCCATCAAGCGTGAGATGAACAACGCAAAGTGGACATGGTTTGCAATCGCTTATCAGTGCGGCTTTGCATATGTCATAGCACTCATGATAAACCAGTTCGGCGGACTGTTCACAGGAAATCTCAATGTTATAGGTTTGATCGTTTCTGTACTTTTCCTTGCGGGAATGGTTTACATGCTGTTCTTTAAGAAGTATACTGAAGCTACCAAGTTCACAAAGGAAGTTAAAGTCTGATATACATTAGCGCAGCAGGCTTTGCGGCCTGCGCTGTCGGCGGCCGGTAAAACGGCCGCCCTCCCTGAAAGGGGAAAACTGAAAGGATTTGTGACATGATCGGATTCATTACTGAAAATATCGGAACAATAATAGTATCACTTATCCTGATCGCGGTCGTGTTCTTCGCAGTCAGGAGCATGATCAGGAGCAAAAAGAAGGGGCAGTGTTCCTGCGGTGGAAATTGCGGAAGCTGCTCTATGGGCTGTGCCTGCCACAAAAAATAATGAGAGATCATTATTTTTTAATGTTGGGTTAGTCCTTGCTAACTAAATCAGAGGAACTATGAAAAACAGCAGATCAACAGAGGATTATCTCAAGACCATACTTCTGCTCCGCACACGAAACGGAAACGTAAGAGCCATAGATGTCGCCGGTGAACTGGGCGTAACAAAGCCGAGTGTCAGCGCTGCGATGAAAAAGCTTCGCGGAATGGACATGATATATCTGGACGATAACGGCTATATCTGTCTTACAAAGTCAGGGCAAAACATAGCCGAGAAGGTAAACGAAAAGCATCTGCTCATCACAAGACTGCTTACGGGAATAGGGGTTAACGAAAAGACTGCATCCGAGGAAGCGTGCCAGATAGAGCATGCCATCGGAGAAGAAACTTATGAACGTTTGGAGGAATTGTATGGAAAGCGGTTTTCTTGAGATAAAGGATTTAAAGAAAAGCTTTGGAAGCGGAGAAGCAAGACAGGAGGTACTGCGAGGCATGGATTTTACCGTCCGTAAGGGCGAGTTCTGTGTGCTTCTCGGACCTTCGGGATCGGGCAAATCCACGCTTCTCAACATAATCGGAGGGATCGACACCCCCGACTCGGGATATGTGAGCATAAAGGGCGATAAACTGGAAGAGATGAACGAAAAGCAGCTGACGCTCTATCGCAGAAAGCACCTGGGCTATGTTTTCCAGATGTACAATCTTATCCCGAATCTGAATGTAAAAGAAAATATCGAGGTCGGCGCATACCTTTCGGACAACCCCCTGGATGTCGAAGAGGTGATCACAACGCTCGGCCTGCAGGATCATAAATATAAATATCCAAATCAGTTGTCGGGCGGACAGCAGCAGAGAGTCTCCATAGGAAGAGCTGTTGTAAAGAACCCCGATATTTTAATGTGCGACGAGCCCACGGGAGCACTTGATTACAAGACTTCAAAAGAGATACTTTCGCTCATCGAGGACTGCAACAGAAAATACGGCAGCACCGTCATCATGGTGACACACAACGAAGCCATAAAATACATGGCAGATCACGTGATAAAGCTCAGGGACGGCGTTGTGCGCCACAATAATGTGAACGACAAAAAAATACCTGCTTCCGAGCTCGAGTGGTAAGGGGGCGGTATCATGAAAAATCCTCTTATCAAAAGAGTCCCGAGAGAACTTAAGTCAGACTGGCACAAGTACCTCGTCATAATCGTCTTTATGGTGCTGATGATAGGCGTGATCTCGGGAATGTATGTGGGCCATGACGGAATGCTCGAATCTGTGTATTCCAACCGCAAAGAGCTCAACCTCGAGGACGGGTGCTTTGAACTGCAGAAAAAGGCTTCGCCGGAGCTTCTGGAAGGCCTCGCTGCGGGAGAAAAAGCCGATGTTCGGCAATACTTTATTGACAAAGGCATAACCGAGGCGGATGAAAAAGCAGCCGAAGCCATAGAAGAAAAACTCGTCGAAGAAGTTACAAATGCCATAAAAGAAAATGTACGCGCCATGTGCGCGGGTTATGGCATAACCGACGAAGAGACGATCAGGGAACAGACAGAGGCCGCCATGGCGGATTCCTTTGAAACCGCGTTGAAAGAAGCAAAAAATTCGGAGGAATTCAGGAAAGCCGAAGCGGAAGTCTATAAAGAAGTCCACGACAAGGTTACGGAAGAAGTGGATAAAGAGTGGGACAAGATCGTCGACAGGTATGATCTGGATGATGAGTACACTCCCGTAAAAACCCTGATCTACGAGCATTTTTATCGTGAGGAGCCCGAAAAAGCCGGAGATCATGAAGGAAACGTCAGGATATTCCGAAGCGACTCCATGATAGACATGGCTTGTTTTAACGAAGGACGTGCACCGGAAACAACACATGAGATCGCCATAGACAGGATGCACGCCAGCAACGTGGGCTTAAAGATCGGAGACACAATAACAGTCGGCGGCAGGGAGTATGAGATTGTCGGCCTTCTTTCTTATGTCAACTATCTGACACTTCATGAACACAATACAGATCTCATGTTTGACGCGTTCGGCTTCGATGTGGCGATGATGACACCCGAAGCATTTGAAGAACTTACATCGAGACTGCATTACAGCTATGCATTCAGATACCTCGATGCGCCTTCTGACAGGGTGAAAAAAGCCGACTATTCCGCGGCTTTCCTAAAAACGCTCATCACACAGGCTCTTGTCAATGACAACGCTATAGACGACTACCTCCCGGAATATCTGAGACAGGCGAGCAATTTCGCGGTGACTGATATTGAGGGCGATTCTGTCGGAACGGCTATACTGTGCTATATCCTTATAGGCGTAATAGCCTTCATTTTTGCCATTACCATCAGCAATACCATTGATAAAGAGGCTTCCGTGATAGGCACACTCCGCGCTTCCGGATACAGCAAGGGCGAGCTTATAGTCCACTATATGTCCATGCCTCTGATAGTAACGATCATAGGCGCCGTTATTGGAAACATACTTGGATATACAGCTTTCAGGAACGTCGCGGTAAATCTGTATTACGAAAGCTACAGTCTTCCGAAATTCCATCCCGTATGGAGCAGCACGGCTCTTGTAAAGACTACGATAATACCGCTCGTGCTCATGTTTTTCATAAATCTCTTTGTTATCGTAAAGAAACTCCAGGCCAGTCCTCTTAAATTCCTGAGGCACGATCTTTCAAAGAGCAAGAGGACCAAAGCCCGCAGGCTTCCTTCGTGGGCATTCATGAGACGCTTCAGGCTCAGGATATTTTTCCAGAATATGCCTAACTATGTGGTGCTCGTGTTTGGCGTGATCTTTATCATGCTCATGATGTGCTTTGCGTTCGGCCTGCCCGACTCCCTCGATCATTACGCCGAAAAAGCACCCTCAATGATGTTTGCGGACCGGCAGTATATGCTGATGGACTGCAGGGATGATGACGGTAATCTGCTGGAAACATCAGAAAAAACTGCGGAACGTTTCAGCGCCGCAACCCTTTTGTATCCCAAGAAAGAGAGCTCCTTCAGGACAGGAATGGGGAGCGGCGGGGACGAGAGCGTGACCGTGTACGGCATCTCAAAAGACAGTTCCTATGTGAAGATGGAAAAAGAGACAAGGGATGGGCAGATACTCATATCAAGCGCTTTCAAAAAGAAATTCGGGCTGGCTGAAGGAGATACGGTAAGGCTTAAAGCCGAGTATGAAAACAAGTCGTATACGTTTACCGTGGCGGGCACGGTCGATTACGACGGCGGTATAGCCGCATTTATGGACAGCGACAGCTTCAACAGGACCTTTGAGAAAGAAAGTGATGAGTTTTCGGGATTCTTTTCACGTAACGAGATCGGCGACATAGATGAACAATACATAGCCACCGTGATAACGGCTGAAGATATCACAAAAGTCACGACACAGCTCAATCACTCGATGGGAGGCATAATCAACGTATTCAAGTACGTTCTTATCGTATTGGCTGCTGCACTCATCTATCTCCTTGCAAAGATCATAATCGAAAAGAACGAGAAGTCGATCTCCATGGTAAAGATACTCGGCTTTATGAACAAGGAGATAGGTTCGCTCTATATCATACCCACAGCGGTCGTGGTGGTGCTTTTCTCCATAGCGGGCTTTGTGGCAGGGTATTTTCTGATGCTCTGGGTGTTTAAGGCATTTATGATGCAGATGGACGGGTATTTCGCATTCTTTATGAAGCCATCGTCCATGGTGCTGTCGGTCGTATATCTGCTGATCGGCTATGCGTTCGTGTCAGTCCTTGATCTTATCAGGATCAGACACATACCGCTCGATGTTGCACTTAAGGATGTTGAGTGATAGGACAGCGTTTATCATAGTGAGGTGAGATTTATGGGAAATGTGATCGTGGTTGTGGTGCTTGTCGCCATTGTGGCACTTGCGGTATACAGTACGGTAAGAAGGATCCGTTACGGGTCGTCATGCTGCGGCGAACATGATGCCGCGCCGAAAAAGGTCAAAGTGAAGGATAAAAACAAAGCTCATTATCCGTACGTCTATGTACTGGATGTGGACGGGATGCACTGCTCAAACTGCGCGCGCCGGATAGAAAATGCCTTCAATACTCAAGGCGCGCGGTGGGCAACCGCAGATGTCGGAAAACATGAGGTGACCCTTCTGTCAAAATATGAGGAGTCGGCGGATGAACTGGGGAGGATCACCGCCGCCGCAGGATATACCATGCTTTCCTGCAAAAGGTCCTAAAAAGGCTTTGCCCCGTATATGCGGGAAAAGATAAAAAAATATCGGAGGATGAGATGAAGAAATTGTCAGAACTCGAAAAAGATGCGGTAGGTGTGATCTCCGCAGTGAACGGCGATCCCCGCTTTATAAGCAGGATCACGTCCATTGGGCTTACCCCCGGATGCACCGTGACAGTCATCAAAAATGAAAAGAACAGGCCTCTTCTGGTCTATTCGCGCGACACCATGATCGCGCTGAACAGAGACGAATGCGGGCTTATCGAGGTCGAAGGGGGTAAAAAGGCATGACGGATAAAAATGAAACAGTTATAGCACTGCTCGGACAGCCGAATTCCGGCAAATCAACGCTTTTTAACGCGCTTACGGGCATGAGACAGCACGTCGGCAACTGGCCCGGCAAGACAGTCGAAAAAAAGGAAGGCCATTTCAGCCGTAACGGGAAAGAGTACCTTGTGGCCGATCTTCCCGGCACATACAGCCTTTCGGCAAACTCGGATGAGGAGATGATCACCCGTGATTACATCGCATCCGGAAAAGCAGATGTGGTGTGCATACTTGCAGACAGCTCACAGCTCGAGAGAAGTCTGTATATGCTTGCCGATTACGCGGGGATAACCGTTCCCTGCTTCCTGGTGCTCAACATGAGCGACGTTGCCGCCGAGCAGGGAAAGACCGTCAATACCAAAGAGATGGAGAAAAAACTCGGCATACCCGTGGTATCGTTCTCTGCGCCCGACACCAAGGCTTACGGCAATTTTTATGTGGCGCTTGAGCGCGCGGTGTCAACAAAATCAGTCTTAAAAGCCGACGCTCTTGAAAAGCGTTTTGGTGAGCTGGAAGAGTATGTGAAGATAAGGGATATGATATCCGACAATGTGATCCCGGGCTATTCAAAGGTGTGGCTTGCAGCAAAGGCCGTGGAAGGAGACGCTCCCGTGATCGCAAAGATCAGGGCATCACTTTCCGATGCGGATAAAAAGAACTTCGATGCGGCACTGTCAAAAGTCGACAAGGGAGTCGTAAAGACCGGAGAACGGAAATTCGCATGGATAGACGAACTTCTTGCAGGCTCCGTAAAGTCAAAGAACTCTAAGGTGACTCTCGGAAAGTTTGACAGACTGATAACACATCACATTTGGGGAAAACCTGTGGTGATCCTTACCGTCGTCCTCGGCCTTGTAGCTTCGTTCATACCCGCACTCCCGCTCATGGGGGTGGGACAGCTTATCGCAAAGATCCCGGATCCTTTGAACGAAGCGCTTCTTGGGATCGGATGCCCTGCGTTTCTTGCGGCGATCCTTTGTGATGTTATCCTGAGATCTGTAAGCTTTATCGTTCAGATGCTCGGCTTTGTGTTCGGAGTCACGCTTGTTTTCGGACTCCTTGAAGAGATTGGAGTAATGGCGCGTATTTCTTATGTATTTGACAATACGATGGCCAGATTTGGGCTTCAGGGAAAGTCAGTGATGCCGTTCCTTATCAGTTTCGGCTGTACGATGGGTGGAGCTGCCGGCACCAGAGTCATCGACAACTGGGGGCAGAAGGTGCTCACCATTGCGCTCGCATGGGCTGTACCCTGCGGCGCGGCCTGGGCGGTCATTCCGATGCTTTCCACCGTATTCTTTGGCGCATGGATGCCTGTGATCATACTGGTGATCCTCCTGGTCATGGTACTTCATATGTGGCTCACCGCAAAGGTTTTCGGACGTTCACTGGTAAAGACCGAGGACCGCTGCGGCATGATCATGGAGCTTCCCCCTTATCACAAACCGAAGTGGGGCGCACTTTTTAGATATGTTTTCGGACGTACAAAGGAGACATTCCTCAGAGCGCTTAAGGTCGTACTTATCGTGGCCTTTGCCTTCTGGCTGCTTTCTTATACGTCCTCTGGTGATATCACTGGAAGTATCCTGTACAAGATCGGACATTTCATCGAACCTGTGACAAAGATATTCGGAATGAAGTGGCAGACCTTCATGGCATTTATCGCGTCAAGCCTCGGAAAAGAGGGCGCTCTCGGAGTACTCAGCACTATCTTTACAGGATCGGGCACGATCTCGGTAGGCTCTGTTGTCGGTGGTGCCACTGCGGCAAACATCAACGAGATACTCGTGACAAACATTCCGAAGCCCGAAGCGCTTGCGCTCATCTTTGCAATGACATTCAATATGCCCTGCATCGTTGCGCTTGCGGCAACATATCAGGAAACACATTCGGTCAAGTGGACCGTACGCATTGCGCTCTATTACACCGGAGTTGCGCTTCTTCTCGCAGGTATCGCTTATTACGTTGGATTACTGATCTGGTAAAAAATATGGATGAACTTATAGAACTGTTAAAGGACGGAAAGTCCAGGACACCTGAAATGCTCGCCGAAGAACTGAACACGTCGGTGGAAAAGGTAAAGCGTGATATAGATTTTCTTGAGCATGCCGGTGTGATAAAAAGGATAGTCTTTTCCGGCGCGCAAAACGCCGGGCACTCCTGCACGGTTGTACTGCATGCGGCACAGGCAAAAAGACCTGTGCCGGGTGCATGCCCAAGGACGGTTTTCAGAACATGGGCACAATGTGGGAAGTCGTAAAATGAAAAATGCCGTGCAAGGATCACGGTAAATATAGGAGGTCAACAAAATGAACATGAAAAAGATCGGATTATTTGCACTCGGAACACTGTTTGGACTTGAAGGTATCAAGCTCCTGTCGTCGAAGGACGCAAAGAAGGTGTACGCACACTGCACTGCAGGAGTGCTGCGCATCAAGGATGCCGTTATCGATCAGGTGACTTCGTTACAGGAAAACTGCTCAGACATCTATGAGGAGGCAAAGTCCATCAACGAGGAAAGAGCCAGAAAGGCTGAAGAAGCAGAGGTTTCCGACGAAGAGGAGCAGACGGAAGCCGGGGACGAAGAGGTATGAGATTCACAATAAGACATGAGATCAAAGGACGCATGAGGATACATCTTCCGATGAAGAAGATGAGTTTTCGTGAGGCGGACACACTTGAATATTACCTGAGGAACTTTGAGGAGATAAGAGAAGTCAAGGTATATGAAAGAACTGCCGACGCCGTGATATTTTTTGATCGTGACAGGTCAAGGATCATCAGCATATTAAAAGGCTTTTCCTTTGAAAACGTACATGTCCCCGAAAAAGTATTTGAGTCTTCGGGAAGGGAGATCTCCGCAAAATATTACGAACGTCTGGTTACAACAGTATTTCTCCATTACGTGAAAAAGCTTGTTTTACCCTGCGACATACGCAGGGTACTTGCTATGCTGAAAAGCATAAAGTATGTGTGGAGAGGCCTGAAAACGATCAAAAACAGACATCTGCAGGTAGAGCTTCTTGACGCTGTGGCGATAACCGCGGCGATCCTGACCGGAGATCACAATACGGCTTCGTCCGTGATGTTTCTCCTGAACATAGGGGATACTCTGGAAGAGTGGACACATAAGCGATCCGTGGACGACCTTGCGAGAAGGATGTCGCTGAACGTTGACAAAGTGTGGAAGGTCACGGATGAAGGCGAGATACTTACGGATTCATCGGACATTTCCTGTGGTGACAAAGTCGTTGTCAGAATGGGAAATATGATCCCGTTTGACGCGGAGGTGGTTTCCGGCGAGGCCATGGTAAATCAGGCATCGATGACCGGAGAATCCGCGGCGGTCCGGAAATGCGCCGGAATGAGTGTTTTTGCCGGCACTGTGGCAGAAGACGGAGAGATCGTGATAAAGGTCACTCAGGTCGAGGGATGCGGCAGATTTGACAAGATCGTAAAGATGATCGAGGAGTCCGAAAAACTGAAATCGTCTTTGGAAAGCAAAGCGGAAAGGCTGGCTGACAGGCTGGTGCCCTATACGCTCCTGGCATCGGGGCTCACCTGGGCTTTTACACGTAATATCGCCAAGGCCGTATCTGTGCTCATGGTGGACTATTCGTGCGCGCTCAAGATGGCAATGCCTATTTCCGTGCTGTCGGCCATAAAAGAGGCTTCAGGATATGACATCACCGTAAAGGGCGGAAGATTCCTTGAGGCAGTTGCGGAAGCGGACACCATAGTGCTTGACAAGACCGGGACGCTTACAAAGGCACAGCCTACAGTGGAACGGGTTGCTTCATTCAACGGAGAACCTGAAGATGAACTGCTTCGCCAGGCGGCCTGCCTTGAGGAGCATTTCCCTCATTCGGTGGCCAGGGCTGTCGTCGATGCGGCGGAACGCAAAGGATTGCTGCATGAGGAACTGCACACAAAGGTGGAGTATATAGTCGCGCACGGCATCGCCTCAGAGATCGCGGGCGAAAAGGCCGTCATCGGAAGCTTCCATTTTGTCTTTGAAGATGAAGGTGTGCAGATACCGGAAGACAAAAAAGCACTTTTTGATTCGCTTCCCGATGAATATTCCCATCTTTATTTTGCAAAGAACGGAAGACTTGCGGCCTGCATCCTGATAGAGGATCCCATGCGTGAAGAAGTGAACGATGTCGTAGGAAAACTCCGCGGGCAGGGCTTTTCACACATAGTCATGATGACAGGTGACAGCGAAAGAACAGCAAAAAAAATAGCCGGTGAAGCCGGCATCACTGAATATTACGCTGAAGTACTGCCCGAAGATAAGGCAAAGTATATTGAAAAGGCAAAAAATGAAGGCAGGAAGGTCATAATGGTCGGTGACGGTATCAACGATTCGCCGGCTCTTTCCGCTTCTGACGCAGGCATTGCGATCAGTGAGGGAGCGGAGATCGCGAGGCAGATAGCCGATATCACGATCAGTTCCTCAAACCTTGAAAGCCTTGTTACGCTTCGGGAGATCAGCACTCTTCTTATGCGGAGGATCAGGTTCAATTACAGGACCATAGTGGGCTTTAACACAGCGCTTATAGCGCTCGGGGCTTTTGGTATCATTTCCCCGGCTTCGTCCGCAATGCTTCACAACGGCTCGACCATAGCGCTCGGGCTGAAGAGCATGACGGGGCTCTTGCCGGATTGAACGTGCGCCTTAGGGCGCACGTTCAATAAAAGCAATGCATTATTTTTTAACGTTAAAAGCCTTCATACCGGGATAAACAGCGGCATCACCGAGTTCTTCCTCGATCCTGAGAAGCTGGTTGTACTTTGCTACTCTCTCGGATCTGGAAGGAGCGCCTGTCTTGATCTGACGGGTGTTCAGAGCCACCGCAAGATCTGCTATGGTCGTATCCGCGGTCTCGCCCGAACGATGTGACGAGATGGCGGTATAGCCGTTTTTGTTTGCAAGCTTGATGGCATCAAGTGTCTCCGATACCGAACCGATCTGATTGAGCTTTATGAGTATTGAATTTGCGGCGCCGCATTCAATGCCCTTTGAAAGACGTTTGGTATTGGTAACAAAAAGATCGTCTCCGACCAGTTGAACTTTGTTTCCGATCCTCTCGGTCATCTTTTTCCAGCCGTCCCAGTCTTCTTCATCCAGGCCGTCTTCAATGGAAATGATGGGATATTTTTCAACGAGGGATTCCCAGTGAGCTATCAGCTCGTCAGTGGTGAAATCGCGTCCTGACTTGGGCTGATGATAAAAGCCCTTGCCTTTTTCACTTTTCCACTCAGAGGCAGCGGCATCCATTGCGATCATGAAGTCCTTGCCGGGCTCAAATCCGGCGGCTCTGATGGCTTCAAGGATCTTTTCTATGGCTTCTTCGTCACTCTTCAGGCTGTTTGGAGCAAATCCTCCCTCATCCCCCACAGCGGTTACATCGTTCATCTTTTTGATAAGAGCTTTAAGGTTGTGGAATACTTCCGCGCACCACCTCAGAGCTTCCCTGAATGAAGGAGCGCCGACGGGCATGATCATAAATTCCTGTGTATCGACCGCGCTGTCCGCATGTGCGCCGCCGTTAAGTATGTTCATCATGGGAACGGGAAGGTCGGTAGCCTGAGCACCGCCGAGGAATCTGTAAAGCGGGATTCCCAAAGAAATGCTTGCCGCTCTTGCCGTTGCAATGGAAACTGCAAGGATCGCGTTTGCGCCGAGGTTTGACTTGTCAGGAGTTCCGTCCGCTTTGATCATAGCCGCGTCAACAGCATAGATATCAGATGCCGACAAGCCGGTCACTGCTTTTGATAAAACGGTGTTTATGTTGTTTACAGCCTTGGTAACACCCTTTCCGAGGTATCTGTTCTTATCCCCGTCTCTCAGTTCAAGAGCTTCAAACTCTCCTGTGGAAGCACCTGAAGGCGCGGTCCCTCTTCCTACTGTGCCGTCGGCAAGTGTCACCTCCGCTTCCACGGTCGGATTTCCTCTGGAATCGAGGATCTCTCTTCCTACGACTTTTGTGACAGTCATATCAGTCATAACAATTCTCCTTTCGATAAACAGGCTGATTCCTCCCACTGTGACCATAAGGTCTTTTGGTGGGAGGAATCGAAAATGGTTTATTCTACGTGGTTAGCATACGCTAACTGAACAAAAATGTCAATACCTTTTGAACAAAAAATAAGATTGACAAAAATACGACTTGTGATATAATCACGGTTAGCATATGCTAACTAAATAACAAAAGACCAAAGGAGAAGAACGTGCCGGAAAGTGTAGTCATAGAGCATTGTTCGCCGACTCTCGCAGGTATCAAGACGGGAAACATGTTTTCAGTAAGGACTGACGATGAGCCGGATATAGACAAGGAGATACGCAGACTTAACAGGATACTGGAAGATAAAGGACTCGCTGTGATACCGTTAAGAAAGACGGATGAATACACGCTTGTATATGTATATCGGCCGGGACGCCTGAAAAAAGACCTGAACGATCCCAAAGCCCAAAAGATACTCAGTGACCTCGGCTATACAAACTCTGAGGGAGCGTGGTGTCTTGCCGAGCTGGTAAAGCGGATGAAGGACTTGAGCTCCTTTCCGCATGAAGTTGGGCTGTTTTTGGGGTATCCGCCTTCTGATGTTGAGTGCTTTATGAAGGGGTCCCGAGCAGGGGTTAAATGCTGTGGATGCTGGAAAGCCTATTCAGAGCCTGAATCGGCACAAAGGACATTCAGAGATTATGAAAGATGCAAAGAAATGTATCTTGCAATGCACAAAAAAGGAAAAACCCTGGCACAGCTTGCGGTGGTAACCGACAAAAACGTGGCCGGGCATAAAACGGAGGTATAAAAATGAGTAAGATAGCAGTGGTTTATTGGAGCGGTACCGGAAATACGGAAGCAATGGCAAAAGCGGTTGAAGCGGGCGCAAAGGATGCAGGAGCGGAGGTTTCTGTCTTTACTTCTGATGATTTTTCGGCTTCAAACGTGGGAGAGTTTGATGCCATAGCATTCGGCTGTCCCGCCATGGGAGCGGAAGTGCTCGAGGAGACATCCTTCGACCCCATGTTCACAAGCGTGGAAGGTTCCCTTTCCGGTAAAAAGATTGCGCTTTTCGGCTCGTACGGATGGGGAGACGGACAGTGGATGAGAGACTGGGAAGACAGATGCAAAGCAGCGGGCGCTGTATTATCGTGCGAGAGCGTGATGGCAAACAATGAACCCGGGGACGCGGAGATTTCCGCATGTAAAGATCTCGGAGCTTCTCTCGCATAAAAAGTCATGACACTTGCAAATAGTTCTGATATGGGGTAAAACTGTTTTGTAGCAAAACATTTTCTGAAAGAAAGGTGGGACAGCTATGAAAACAGTCATCACAGGTTTGCTGATACCCTTTGTCGGGACGGCGGCGGGCGCCGCATGTGTCTTTTTTCTTAAAAATGAGCTGAAGACCGGGATACAGAGAGCGCTGACAGGATTTGCGGCAGGCGTTATGGTCGCCGCATCCATATGGAGCCTTATAGTGCCTGCGATAGAGCAGTCGGCCGACAAGGAAAGATTTGCTTTTCTTCCTGCGTTCATAGGCTTCTGGGCCGGGATTCTTTTTCTGCTTTTGCTCGATCATGTGATACCGCATCTGCACAGGAGCATAGACCAGGCAGAAGGCCCGAAGAGCAATCTTACCAGGACAGCAATGCTCGTACTTGCGGTCACACTTCACAATATCCCCGAAGGAATGGCTGTCGGTGTCGTTTATGCGGGATTTTTCAACGGTTCGGGAAGCATTACCGCGGGCGCCGCTCTTGCGCTGGCCTTGGGTATCGCGATACAGAATTTCCCGGAGGGCGCCATAATCTCAATGCCGCTCTTTGCCGAGGGGAAGAGCAAACCCAAGTCTTTCTGGCTCGGTGTTTTGTCAGGTGCTGTGGAGCCCGTTTTCGGAGGACTTACCGTTCTCCTTGCGGCTCTTGTAGTGCCTGCCATGCCGTATCTTCTCTCTTTTGCGGCAGGTGCCATGCTTTATGTGGTGGTGGAGGAACTGATCCCCGAAATGTCCGCGGGGGAACACAGCAATATCGGTGTTGTTTCGTTTGCGGTAGGATTCAGCCTCATGATGGCGCTGGACGTTGCACTGGGATGACAAAGACAAAGCATATCAAACGGTGGTCCATTGCGGATCACTGTTTTTTTGTGTAAGATATCTTTGTAAACATCGTCTTTACAGGTGAAGGGGGTCGCCGGTCCATATGGAAGATGCAAAGATAATAGAGTTGTACTGGAAAAGAGACGAACAGGCCATCGCCGAATCGGAAAAGAAATACGGCGCGTACTGCCGGTCCGTCGCGCATAATATATTGTCCGATGCGGAAGACGAAGAGGAATGTGTGAACGATACATGGTTGCGCGCCTGGAATGCGATACCGCCGGAACGCCCACGTATGTTTTCTGTGTTTCTCGGAAAGATAACAAGGAATCTTGCGATCGATCTGTACAGGAAGAAACACAGGGAAAAGAGAGGCGCCGGAGAAACGGCACTTGTTTTGGATGAGCTTTCGGAGTGTGTTTCGGGAAAAGACGATCCTGTGGACAAGGTCATGGAACAAGACCTTCGCGACCAGATCAACGGATACTTAAGGGCCTTGCCGGATGAAAAACGCAGCATTTTTGTACTCCGTTACTGGTATGCGGAAAGTGTTTCCGGGATCGCAAAGCGCTTCGGCATGACAACGACAAATGTGTCTGTGATCTTAAGCCGCCTTAGAGCAGGACTTAGAACACACCTTACGGAAAGGGGATGGAACCTGTGAAAAAAGAAGATCTGTTTAAGATGCTTACGGATATAGACGATGATCTTGTGAAAAATGCAAGTGAATACGGGGAGAAGAGAGCGCCGAAACGTAAAACATGGCTTTACATAGGAGCGTTTGCCGCAGTGTTTCTGACTGCACTGATAGTTATCCCTTTGATAAACGGGAATCTTAACAGGGATGGCGATGGTTATCCTTCGGGCGTGAAAAAAGTGCTCGCTGCATATCCGACGCCTCTTGTCGCGGATTCAAGCAGCTGGGACTATTATGAAAGCAGTGAGTTCAACAAATGGCAAAAAGACAGACTGGAAAAGATGCGTCTTTCAGAAGGGACAGAGCGCGGACTTTACCCTTATTGCATGAATATCATGCAGGAACTGCTCGGAAATGGCAATGACAGTGCCGTATGTTCTCCTGTCAATATGTATATCGCATTTTCCATGTTGGCAGAGGTCACAGACGGAAACACCAGACGGCAGATACTTGATAT
>JAEENL010000014.1 GCA_016283775.1 Lachnospiraceae bacterium
AAATCGTGTGTCAGACACGCTTCGACAGGGTCGCCCGGAAATTCGCGAAGATCCAGCACGCGCTTTACGATGATCTCCTCTCCCGCTCTTTTCTTTATGTTGTCCACGTTCGTGCCGAACACTTCAAACACGCCCGACCCTATCGTGCCGTATCCAAGTATCGCTATCTTCATATTTCCTCCGTGTGGCCGTTATCTGATATTCTTTTGCAGATATTCGATCGCAGCCTTGATCTGATTGTCTTCTTCAGCTTCCTTGTCAAGGATTACTTCCGTGTCGGGCTCGATGCCTATGCCGTGAACGCATACGCCCGAAGGGCAGAAATAACTCGATGTCGTGAGCTTTACGGCAGAACCGTCGGTAAGCGGAAGGATTGACTGTACGATGCCCTTTCCGAAGCTCTTTGTGCCTATCGTATATGCAACGCCGTGATCCTTAAGCGCACCTGTGAAAACTTCTGAGGCGCTGGCACTGTAGCCGTTGATCAGGATAACGATGGGAACGTTCACCGAATGTCCGTCGTCGGAATAGAAGTTGTCTCCGAGTCCGTCACGATCCTTTGTGTAAACGATCAGCTTGTTCTGGTCGAGAATGTAGTCTGCCATGTCTATGCAGGTCATGAGGAGACCGCCCGTGTTGTCACGAAGATCGATGATAAGTCCCTTCATGCCCTTTGATGTGAGATCGTCCACAGCAGAAATGAACTGAGGTCCGGTCACTTCATCAAAAGAAGATACCTGTATGTATCCGATGTTTCCGTCCTTCATCTCGTGCTCAACGGTGGGAACCGTGATAAATGCACGTGTGATGGTAAGATCGATGTATTCGCCGTCACGATATACCGTCACAACGACCTGTGTGCCTTCGGGGCCCTTCATCATCGCAACGACATTGTTGATATCCATTGAGGTCACATCGATGCCGTCAACCTTGTAAATGACATCCTCGGCCCTCATGCCGGCCTTGTATGCAGGTCCGTCCACAAAAGGCTTTACGATGGTAATGATCATGGTGTTGACGTTCTGGCTCACATATGCGCCGATACCGCAGTATGTGCCGCTTGTGCTCTCGTTCAGAGCATCGTATTCCTCAGGAGTGTAATAGCAGGTATAAGGATCGCCCACCGCGCTCATGATGCCCTTGTAAAGGCCCTCCTGGAGGTCCTCCACCGCAACGGGCTGATAGTAATATGCCTCTATGATCTGTCCGAGAAGCAGGAGCTTGTCTTCAAAATCATCCTTAAGAAGGTCCTTGGAAATGTTGTAGGAAACATTTCTCGTGGGAGTGGGTGTGGGAGTGTTTCCCGGGATCTCCGCTCCTGTATTTCCGCTGACTGCCTGTGTTACGGCAGCTTCAGGTGTTGCGGTGCTAACGGGATCGACATCAGGTGTCTTCACTTCCGGTGTGATCGTGATATCAAGATCTGCAGTCCTTGTCGCTCCCGCAGTAGGTGTCCCTATTGCGATGGTGTGACGTCCTCCCGCGTTTATCGCGCATCCGGCGATAACTGCTCCCGCAAGTATTGCAAACAACGAAACTCCGGCGCCCAGCAGCAGGCCTCTCAAAAAACTCTTATTCATAAATTACCTCGCTCAAATCTAAAAATCCCCAATGATTTCGGATGATTGTATCACAGAAACCGTTCAGAATCAAGTGGACGTACTTTGCATCCCCCCGAAGGCTACTTGAGCACCTTGGTGGGATCCACGTAATCAAGCGGGTTTACGGCAGTGCCGTTTATAAAAATGCCAAAATGAAGATGCGATCCCGTGGATACTCCCGTGGACCCGACCTTCATAATGACCTGCCCGCGTTTCACTTCGTCCCCGACCTTCACAAGAAGCTTCGATGCATGGCAGTATATCGTGCGCACGCCGTTTCCGTGATCGATCACTATGTAATTTCCCGATGAGTAGGAATAAGTGGCGGTGACGACTTTTCCGGCAATGGCTGCAAGCACGTCAACACCCGTGTTTGCGGAAATGTCGATCCCTTTGTGGTAAGTGGTGGCGTCCTTTGTGGGGGCCTTGCGATAGCCAAAATAAGAGGTTATGCGGCTGTGCCCCGGTAAAGGCCAGATGATGTTCTTTATGCTCTTGCTCGCCGCAAGCTCCGCCTCGCGTCTCAAGCGTTCCTCTTCTTCCTTGCGCTTCCTTTCCTCTTCGGCTATCCTCTCTTTTTCAAGCTTTACAAGCCTGTCAATGTCATCTTTGTTTGCCTGGATCTCGTCCCAGTATTCATAGAGCATCTCTTCGTCCACGCCGAGATCTGCGGCAAGAGCCTCAAGCTCTGCAGCCTTGTCCGCGGACATCTGTTCAAGCCCTTTAAGATTTGCTTCCTGATATTCTTCCAGAGTCTTAAGTGTCTCAAGCTCTGCAGTCAGGCAGGCTTCGGTCTCCGCGGTCTGCCTTTTTGTCTCCTTGTAGTTTTCAAGGAGCGTGTTGTCATATTTCGTAATCTGCTGTCTGTACTCAAGCTGATTAAATATCTCGGTCACATCAGCCCCTCCGAAAAGCATCCCGATCAGCGGCTGCTCTCCGTTTTCGTACATATATTTCACGCGGGCCATCATTTCCTTGTACTGCGCTTCTTCCTGAGCCTTGACCCTTTCATAGGCGGCGCGCACGTCCACAAGGCGGTGCTCTGTCTCTGCGATCTCCTCGCCCGTGAGCTCATATTCCTCATATGCTGCGGCATACTGCTCGTCAAGAGCGGCAATGTATGCTTCTATATTTGCTTTTTCCGCGTTCAGCTCCGCTATCTTTTTTTCAAGTTCCTTCTGCTTTTCCTTGAGTTTTTCCTGCTTTTCCTTGGCCGCGTCTATCTGGGACTGGTAGGATGAAGCGGCATACGAGACATTTCCCGCGCCCGCTCCGAAACACATGGAAACGCTCATGAAAGCAAAAAGGGAAAAGGCGGCGCACCGCTTAAAAATGTTCGACTTCAATGCGTCTCACCTGCTTTCTTGCAGTGAAATAGCTGGCCACGAACCCGATGCCCGCGCCAAAAGCCAGCGAAATGGGGATAAAGGTCTTTAGCAGCTCTTCCTTCGGAAGGAGAGTGAAAAGGTTAAAGATATCGCCAAATTTGACCGTAAGCGTTTCCACGATCTTTCCGTAGGCGTAATTCAAAACAAACATAGGAATGATGCTTCCGAGAAGCCCTATCAGCACGCCCTCCACGACAAACGGGGAACGTATGAAGAAGTCTGTGGCGCCTATCACGGACATGATCGATATCTCGGAACGTCTTACGTTTATTCCGGTGGTGATCGTCGTGCGTATAAGGAACACCGCGACCGCCGCAAGGATCACAATTAGTCCCGCGGAGACCAGATAGACTATCATCTTGATGTCCGAAAGCGCTTCCGCAAGAGACGCCGAATAGTTGACCTTTCTGACGTCCTTTATGGAACGAACATATCTTACGAGCATGTCCTGCATGTCGACATCATTTGTATAGATCTCAAGCGAAGCCGAATCCTTAAGCGGATTGTCGTTTCCGAACACTTCGGTAAGTTCTGCGCTGAGCGATTCTTTTTTATATCTTTCCCATGCTTCGTCCGCGGATACATAGACCACGGAGGAAACCTCAGCACGCATCTTGATCTCGTCCGCAACGGCCAT
>JAEENL010000187.1 GCA_016283775.1 Lachnospiraceae bacterium
TAAGTCCGCTTATGATGCGGACTTTTATTTTGGGCGGATCGAACGGCAGCACGGAAAGGAAAACATGGATAAAAGATTATTTACTTCAGAATCGGTAACAGAAGGGCATCCCGACAAAGTCTGCGACATCATCTCGGACTCGGTGCTCGACGCTATCATGGCGCAGGATCCGAACGCAAGAGTAGCGTGTGAGACTGCGTGCACTACAGGCATGGTGCTCGTGATGGGTGAGATCACCACATCCGCGAACATCGACTATCAAAAGATCGTTCGCGACGCCATCTGCGACATAGGCTATGTCGGGGACGGCTCGGGCTTTGACGGCCGCACATGTGCGGTAATGGTAGCGCTGGACAAACAGTCGGCGGATATCGCGATGGGTGTCGACAAAGCGCTCGAAGCAAAAGAAAACAAGATGACCGACGCAGAGATAGCTGCGATAGGTGCCGGCGACCAGGGCATGATGTTCGGCTACGCAACAAACGAGACCGAGGAGCTTATGCCTCTTCCCATCTCACTTGCGCACAAGCTTTCAAGAAAGCTCGCCGAAGTAAGAAAAGACGGCACTCTCCCCTATCTCCGTCCCGACGGAAAGACTCAGGTGACCGTGGAATATGACGAAAACGGCAAGCCCGTACACATCAACACCATCGTAGTTTCCACACAGCATTCTCCCGAGGTTTCACAGGAACAGATCCGTAAGGACCTTGAGGAAAAAGTGATAAGACCTGTGCTCCCCGCAGACCTTGTGGACAGCAGCACCAGGATATTCACAAACCCCACCGGCCGCTTTGTCATCGGTGGACCTTGCGGCGATTCCGGTCTCACCGGCAGAAAGATAATCGTTGACACCTACGGCGGCTACGCACGTCACGGCGGCGGCGCATTCTCCGGAAAAGACTGCACAAAGGTCGACCGTTCCGCAGCATATGCTGCGCGCTATGTGGCAAAGAACATCGTGGCCGCGGGACTTGCCGAAAAGTGTGAGATCCAGCTTTCATACGCCATCGGTGTTGCGGAGCCCACTTCCGTCATGGTCGACACTTTCGGCACCGGAAAGATTGGTGACGCACGTCTCACACAGATCATCCGCGAAAACTTTGACCTCCGCCCCGCAGGCATCATCGCAATGCTCAACCTCCGCCGCCCGATCTACAGGCAGACCGCGGCTTACGGACATTTCGGAAGGACCGACCTCGATCTTCCTTGGGAAAAGACCGACAAAGCAGAAGTGCTCAAAAAATATCTATAGTTGAAAAACACGCAAAAAGAGTGTATAATTACGTAATACTTGGAAGTGTATTTTAACGGCTGATAATTCAGGGGGCACGCGTGAAAACTAAAAGAGTACCTATCTCAAACGTAAAACCGGGTATGATGCTGGCGGAAGATGTTTACAACACCTCCGATCAGCTTGTGCTCAACAAAGGCACCGAACTCACCGATCGCAGCATCACACGTCTCAAATTCTATTCCATCAGAGAGGTCGTGATCTCCGTTGAGGCTCCTGCTTCCGAAGGTTCGCAGGATGCTTCTGCGCCCGAAAATATCAACACATACACCAAGCGTCTTAAAAAGAGCGCCGATTACAAGGTTTTCGCCACCTCTTTCAAAGACACCGTAAATGTGCTCGAAGCACGATTAAAGTCTTTTGTCGAGTCAAAGAACGACCTCAATGCCGATGAACTTCTCGGAAGCACAAAGAAAACGTTCTTCTCCGTTGAGTCGACCGGCAAGATCTTTGACATGCTCATGTGCATCAGAAACCTTGACGACCTCACTTTTGTCCACAGCACCAATGTTTCCCTTATCTGCGGCGCGTTCGGACAGTGGCTCGGATATGACGGAAAAGACATCGACCAGCTCATGCTTGCCGGGCTTCTCCACGACATAGGAAAGCTGATGGTTCCCGAGAGCATCCTCAAGAAAAAGGGAGCGCTCACAAAGGACGAATACGAGATCATAAAGGGGCATCCGAAGGCAGGCTATGACATGCTGAAGAACCAGAACCTTGATGACAAGGTCGCTCTGGTCGCACTGCAGCATCACGAGCGCACCGACGGATCGGGATATCCGAGTGGTCTCAAGTCGCACCACATAGAAGATTTTTCAAAGATAGTGGCCATCGCGGACGTATACGATGCCATGACTGCGGCTAGATGCTATCGCGGTCCCATCTGCCCTCTTGAAGTCCTCAACATGTTTGAGACCGAAGGACTTACAAAATACGATCCCAAGTTCCTGCTTGTGTTCATGGATCACGTTGTTTCCACATACCTTCACCAGTATGTGCTCCTGAGCAACGGAAACGTGGGCGAGATCGTTATGATAAACAAGCATTCACCCGCAAGACCCATCATCAAGCTCCTGAGTTCCGAGTGCATCGACCTTTCAAAGGTTACGGGAACAACGATCGTCGGACTTGTATAAAACAAAAAAATAAAGGCACTCTCGTGTTGAGGGTGCCTCTTTTAATGTCATTTTCCGTTTCATACCGCTTTCAGGCGGAATTTTCTCATTGCGCGCTCGTCTTCGCTGTCGACCTTTTTTACGACTGCGCCGAGACCTGCGAGTTTCTTTTCGAAGTTTTCGTAACCGCGCTCTATGTAGGAAACGTTCTCAACGATGCTCACGCCTTCCGCTGTAAGGCCTGCGATCACAAGAGCGGCGCCCGCGCGAAGATCGGATGCCGACATGGTAGCTCCCGTGAGTCCCTGTACACCGTCGATAACGGCAGTATTACCTTCGACTCTGATGGATGCTCCCATTCTTACGAGCTCGTCAACGTATTTGAATCTGTTTTCAAAGATGCCTTCCGTGATAACGCTTGTGCCCTCGGAAAGAGTGAGGAGCGCAACCATCTGAGGCTGCATGTCCGTAGGGAATCCCGGATAAGGAAGAGTCTTGAGCCTTGTGTTTCCGCGGCGTCCGTTGGAGAACACCCTTACGGCATCGTCCGCTTCTTCAACACCCACGCCTATCTCGATGAGCTTTGCAGTGATGGCTTCAAGGTGCTTCGGAATGACGTTTCTGATAACGACATCACCGCCTGTGGCCGCTGCCGCTACCATGAACGTGCCGGCCTCGATCTGGTCGGGGATGATGGAATATGTGCTTCCGTGTAGCTTTTCCACACCTGTGATCCTGATGACGTCGGTACCTGTGCCCTTTATGTTTGCTCCCATGGAGTTCAGGAAGTTTGCCACATCAACAACGTGCGGCTCCTTCGCGGGATTTTCGATGATGGTCTGACCTTCCGCAAGAGTGGCGGCGAGCATGATGTTGATAGTCGCTCCGACACTTGCCATATCGAGATAAATGTGGTTTCCGACAAGCTTTTCAGCTTCTGCCATTACCATGCCGTGCTTTGTCTCAACAACGGCACCGAGCTGCATGAAGCCCTTGATATGCTGGTCGATGGGGCGGGGGCCTATGTCACAGCCTCCGGGAAGCACCACCTGGGCTTTCTTAAAACGCCCCAACAAGGCCCCGATCAAATAATAGGAGCCTCTGATCTTTCTGATATATTCGTTGTCAACAGCAAGAGGAGAAACCCTGCCGGCGTTGATCTTTACAGTATGGCCGTCGGATGAACGGTCCACTCTGGCACCGATCTCCTCCATAGCACGAAGAAGGACCTCTATGTCCTTTATCTCGGGCACATTTTTGATGGTAACGGGCTCCTCGCAAAGAGCTGCGGCAGCCAGAATACCGAGTGCCGAATTTTTTGCTCCGCTTATTGTAACTTCACCCCGAAGCGGAACACCACCCTTAATCATGTATTGATCCATATTTATCTCACAAACTCCGCGTCCTGCGAAGTTTCCTCTCTTTATTCACCTTATCGTCAAAAACCTCTTCCCTCTTTAGAGGTACGCTATATGATAATTCAAGTTTAAGAATTTGTAAAGCATTTTTTAATAGTTTAGGCTCTTTTCTTTGGGTGCCGATTATGGTAGAATACGTGTACCGAATTACCCCTTGTGACATGCCGTAATGTTGCAGGAACAGTACTTTACAGGAGGTACACACATGGATTTTATCGACATCGAATCCACTCCCGAAGAAGTAGAAGGAAAAGTAAAACAGTCTCTGAGGTTCAAGACAGGCAAGTTCGTATGGCGCATCAGGTTTTCCGCGCCTTTGGATCCTGCCTCTGTTAATAATGAGAACCTTTTTGTTACCGATATGAGCGACAACAAACTCAAGACCGCCATTCACTACAACAGCGAGACTCAGGAGATCGAGATCGAGCCCCTTGAGGCTTATGCCAGGGATTCATCCTACAATCTGAACGTCTCTAAGGATGTTCGTTCCGTAGGCGGTCAGACTTTGAAATCCGCTGTAAAGCTCCAGTTCAAAGTGTGACATCGCTCTCTGTTATCACTAATCTTCCTTCATCATCAAAGGCTGCTTCGGCAGCCATTTTTAATATCACGGGAGCATATCTCTCATCCGCCCGGTCAACAGCGTCTTTCATTGTCTGAACGACTGCCATGAATTTCTCGGGCTCGGGGATCCTTCTTGAATCTATCCCGTCTTTAAGCTTTTTTGCTGCCTTTACGGAAAGCATGTACTGTCCTTCCATGGCCACATCATAAGCAAAACCGATGAGATCCACCGTATCGTACTTTGGAAGATGGATACGGTTGTTTACAAGCGCCCTGAGATCGTTCCCGCCTCTCAGCAGTGAATTTATGTTCCTTGACGTGTCCTCAAGCACCACGCAGGTCCCGCTCTTTTTTTCGTCCGCAGCCTGTATCAGTTCCGCAATGCAGTCTTCGCTGAGTCCGCCCGCGTTTTCGATGAGGATGCTGTAGTCGGAGAGCATCTTTGTCACCATGCCCGACGGCAGGCGGTTTAAGACTGATGCCTCGGTCCCGGCCAGGATGTCGTTTTTAAGAAGCCCCATGCGGTGATAGAGCCGCACCATACGCGCCGCAAAAGTGGACCTTCCCGTCCCGGGTTCACCCGTGATGCAGAGGAATATCCTCTTTCTCTCGTTTATCACGAGATCCATGCTTTTGAAGATCTGGCGCCTCACTTCTCCTATGCGGAAAAAGTTTTTGCAGATATCCTCGGGCCTTATCTCTTTGCTTATGATGATCCGCTTTGCCTTGCTGTCGCGGAGATCTTCCTGGGAAAGGATGACGTGCGGAGTAAAAAGCTCTTCTTTCGGGAGTTTTGGAAGGAGCGACCTGTTGTCTTCCTCCTCGGCCTCAAGTTCAAGTGAAAGCTCCGCTTCCGCGGTCTTTCTTATCTCGTCCGCTTCCGTGTCTTCAGATTCTGCGAGTTCTGCTCCTGCGGGTTCTGCGGGTTCTGTGTATTCCTGAGATCCTGTGTCCACTGCAGATTCCGTGCCCTCTGTGGGCTCGGTGATCTCGATGGATGCAGTGCCTTCCACGTTTTCTGCGGTTTCGGCTGATGCGATGCTTTCCGCAATTTCTGTGCCATCCGCGGATCCGGCGACTTCCACCTGCCCTGTGACTTCGGCCGGTGCACCGGTTTTCACATGTTCCGCTTCGTCCGCAGGTTCCGAAGTATCTTCCGGCTTCTTCGGTTCCTTTTTGCTCTTAGTTTCCGAATGTTCCGATGCGCCCCAGGATTCCTCATCCTCGTCGGAATCGTCCCTTCCGAAGCCGAACAGCCCTTTTCTACGGCGTTTTTTCGGCGTTTCTTCAGGTTCCTCGGAGCTCTCTTTTGTCTTTACAGGCTCCGGAGCTTCCGCTTTTACAGCAGGAGATACTGCAGGAGCCGCTACAGGTAGCTTTGCTGCCGGCGTTTCCTTGGGGATGTCACGCTGTTTTCCCTTTGCCACTATCTCCTCAGCTGTGATCTCTCCGCGGTAGTATGCGATCAGCGTTTTAGCTTTTATCACAACCCCCGTGTCCTCGTCAAACGTCGAGACGATCCGCTCAAGTTCGGCTACGCACTCATCCTTCATCCCGGATTTGTGATAGATCTTTGCGAGCTCATAAGCCCATTCCGGGGTATATTCGATAAGGAGTATCTCCTTAAGGCAGTCGATGAGTACAGCTTTGTCGCTTCCCTTTTTCTTTTCGATCCTGTATTTAAAGACACCCAGGTTAAAAGCATCGCTCGATGCCACTTCCTTGTAGTGTTCGTAATAACTCTCAGCCTCATCGGTGCGCCCGCACTCTATGCAGATGTCGATCATGTCCCTGAAGAGAAGCTTTGACGGTCTGATCTTGTAGGCTTTTTTGAAAAGCCTTTCCGCATGTTCAAAATCGGCGCATTTTCCATAGGCTCCGGCCAGAAGCATCATCTCGGGCGCGGTCTTTGCTTTATTCTCCTTTATTTCCGGGAGGAGCGCCACCGCGGCCTCATATTTTCCGGCCTCCATATATTCTTTTAACTGAGCCAGTTTGTCCATTTATTTCACATGTCCCTGTAAAAATGCAAAGTATCGAGCAAAAGCTCGGGTATTTCCGGACACACCTTCAAAAGCGCATGATGACGAAGTTCCAGCTCGTGGACCTTCTTTTGCGTTTCCCGGTTGTATCTTCCGAGAGCCTCGGCGAATGCCGGCTGCGACTCCAGACGTTTTCTCGTCTCTGCATTGAACGGACAGTACATCGCAAGGATCTCTCTCGACGGCTTGTTCAGTTTCTGTCCGCCTGCGGATTCCGACTTTATCCACTGCTCGTAATCCTGGACAAAAACCTCGCGCGCGTTGTTCTTTGCTTTGACAAGCTGCGTCTTGACCTTTTCCTTTCTCTCGTCGGAAAGGTCGTGATTTTTCTTGTAAAACTGTATGTAATCCGAATATTCGGAAGTGAGCGATTTGTACTGGATGTTGTTCCAGGCCGTGCCCTGCATGGTCCTGCAAAGCTCCCAGCGGAAGCGCCCGAGCACTCTTATCAGGATGTCGTCCACGGAACCGTCCATCATGATGGGGAAAAGGAATCTTCCCGCGGAATCACGCTTCTTGCAGCTTATCTCCTGCCACATGGACGCATTGGTGCCGTAGGCGGGGAGCAGAACGATATCCGGGAACACCTCAAGCTGTATGATCTCTTTTTCGATCTTGAGCTCTTTATCCGCAAACATCTGTTCACGCCTGAAAACACCGATGTCGAGATCTCTGTATTTGTCTACGAGCTGTCCTATCCTGTCCTTTGTGATGAGCGCCTTGAACGGCTCGGCTGTCATCTGTTCGCTGCAGAGGATGGGCACAAACGTACTGGGTTGTCCGTTCACCACGCGGTGGTTCAGCTTGAACATGTTGTTCACTTCAAATTCAAGCCTGAGCTCGGGATCCCTTAAGCGGCGCTTTTCCTCTTCGTCGTCGATCTCGTGGGCTTTTTTGAGCTCCCTTAAGGTTTCGTTGTACTCCATGTCAAATTCGTTCTTGGAAGGCTCTCTTTTGCCGTTGTAAACAGCAGAAAGCCACTCGTAGAGCGTATAGATGTGACAGGAATATTTCTGTTTTGTCGCGACCTTCAGTTTGCAAAGAGAGATCGCTTCCTCGCGTGTCACAAGCCTCTCATCCACATAGCCGAAGTTGAGGAAAAGGTCCACGGGCCTGGGAACGATGTTTGCCTCAAGGGAATTCAGAAATACATGTCTGTAGATCGTGTAAAAATGCTCCGCGACCTTTCTTCTCATCTGCCTTCCCGCATCCTCGGTCGAAAAACGGTCCTTGGAATCGACAAACGCGTTCACCGCATTTTCAAAAGCATGCGCCACGCTCTCGTCCGCCTTTGCAAAAGAAAGGATGGTCTTCATGGAGTTCTTTAACGACCTGTAAAGATCCTCGTCGGCAACGGAGGAATCCACCGTCGTCTCCTGGATATCCTCGCCGGTGGAAAGGCTTTCCATGAGTTTTCCGAGCCTTTCGCGCTTTACGGGATGAGCCGCGCCCATACCGACAAGAGCCGTCTCCTCGCACTTGTCAAAAACCTCGGAAAGAGTCTCACATATCTTTAACAGCGACTTGTCTGCCCTGCCCGCTTTTTCAAGGTTTTTGTAAAGCTTGATGCAGGCGCTGAGCAGGTTCAGCTCGCCGTCGTTGTACAGATAGGTGTAATGATCGTAAACATAGCGTCCCACTTCGGAGACAGCGTCAAACAGATCGCAAATGCCCACGGAGAGCATATTTACGGTCTGCATGGTCATCTCGATGGCGCCCGAGAAAAATGCGCTCATCACATTTGCGGGCACCGCGTTGAGTTCCAAAAACGCGGTCGCTGTCTTTGCGGCAAACGGGCTGTTGTCCTCAAAAGGCTTGATGCTCTCAAGTTCCTCAATGGTGTCCACCGCCATGCCGCCGTTACGGCAGGCATCGACATACTTTTTGTAGCAATCGGAAAGTGTGGTGTAAAGAAGTTTTGAAAGTTCGAGATATTTAAGCTTGAGCTTTAAAAGCTCCGAAAAGAATCTGGCGTCCGAACCGATCAGAAGCCCCCTGTAGTCCTTGTTGTAGGTCTGGAACATGGTCCTGAAGCCTGCGTCGTCCGAGACCGGGAACGGAAATATAACGGAGTCCTCCTCCGCGACATATTCAAAAACATAGCGTCCCGCAGAAACGTCAAAGGTGCCGATAAATCCGCCCTTCACGATAGGGAGCTGCACATAATCGTTTTTGCACATCACTTTGCCGCTGAGAACGGCAGCCACATGATTCACCGTTTCCTTTTCGGCAAAAATGACCGTACCCTTGGGTATGGCGTTCTTTTCTCCGGGTTTAAGCGTAAATCCCATAACTCCTCCTAAAGTAAGTCTACTTCCCCTGTTTATTTTGCCTTTCCTGTTTTTCCAGCTTGTTTCTCACTCTGAGATCCTTGAAAAAATCCGTAAGGAGCCCGGAGCATTCTGCTTCGAGCACGCCTTCCGTGACCTCCGCCTGGTGGTTGAAAGACGGATTCTGCAGGATGTCGAGAAGCGTCCCTCCGCAGCCGGATTTCGGGCTTTTGCAGCCCATTATCACGCGGCGCATCCTGGCCTGGATGATCGCTCCTGCGCACATCTGGCACGGTTCCAGTGTCACATAGAGGTCGCAGTCTTCAAGCCTCCAGTCGCCCATCACCTTGGATGCTTTGGCGATCGCGGATATCTCGGCATGCGCGAGCGTTGTTTTTTTTGTATTTCGTTTGTTGCAACCCCGCCCTATTATCTTCCCGTCATACACGATCACGCAGCCGATGGGGACCTCTCCGAGCTTCATCGCGCGTTTTGCCTGGGAAAGCGCGGCTTTCATGTATTTTTCGTCTTCAGTGAGTTTTTTCATATGCCGTAAGCTTAACCTTTATAATAGCATAACTCCTGTGATACTTCAAACCCGAGTTTCTTGTAAAGAGCGCACGCTGCGGTGTTTTTGCTGCCCACCTGAAGGTAGAGCGGCATGTCCTTGAACGAGTTCATCACGGAATGCATATATCTTGTGCCGTACCCCTGACGTCTGAGCTCCCGCTTTACTTCCACCTCGTAGACATACATGCCGTCCTTATACGGCATGAGCTTTGCGGAAAATGCGTCGGGCTCCGCGCTGTTCACAACGATCGCGTCCTTTTGCTCGAGATCCGTATCGTCTTCTTCGCCACCCGTAAACACGATGCCGGCTTCGTTGTGGAATATCTCGTCCTCGTCAGCCTGCCATTTCATCATATATTCGCTGTGGTCCAATCCGCAGGCTCCGCACATGGAAAGCGCGGTGACAAGTGGCGTGCCGCGTTCCGCGATATAAAAAACGCTCCTGAACCCTTTCTTCACAAGATGCTTTGTGACCTTGCGTACCAGGCGCCCGACCTTTTTCGCGGCCGCCGAAGGATTCATCTCGGAAAGTTTGTTTACGGAGAGCTTTACTTCTGCCTCGTTCCTTCCGGCATCAAAAACCTCGGCCTCAAAGCCGAGACCGGTCAGTTTCTGCTCATCCTCAGATATATTTACAGTCTTCATTTTCCAAGCTCCGTGATCTTGTTTGTAAATGCTGCCCATCCTGCAAGGTCAAATTCCTCGCCGCGGGCGGTCTCTTTTAACCCCAGTGCAGAAAGTGCGTCAAGCACGCGCTGCTTTGAAAGCTCCTGCCCCATCTCGTTCATCAGGCTGTTCACAAGGGTTTTTCTGCGGTGGTTAAAAGAAGCGCGGATCAGCCTGAACATCAGCTTTTCATCACGCACATCCACCGGAGGCTCCTTGTGGAGCGTAAGCCTTATCACCGCCGAAGCCACGTTCGGGCGCGGCATGAAGCAGTTTTGCGGAACATTTGCCACTATGAACGGCTCGGCATAATACTGCACCGCAAGCGACAGCGCGCCGTAGTCCTTTGTTCCGGGGCCTGCCTGCATGCGGTCCGCGACTTCAGCCTGGACCATTATGGTGATGCTCTCGACGGGAATATCCGACTCCAAAAGCCGCATGATTATAGGCGTTGTGACATAGTACGGGAGATTTGCCACCACCTTTATGGGACGATCCCCGTTTTTCTCTTTCACAAGTGCCTCAATATCAAGCTTCAGCACATCCTCATTGATCACCGTGACATTGTCGTATGCGGACAGTGTGTCGCAGTTCAGTATCGGTATGAGATTCGGATCTATCTCGACCGCGACCACCTCGCGCGCATTTTCGCAGAGCGCCTGCGTCATGGTGCCGATGCCAGGCCCTATCTCCAGCACCAGGTCGTCCTTTGTGATGTGCGCCGCTGCGATCATCTTGTCGAGTACATGGCTGTCGATCAGAAAGTTCTGTCCGAACCGCTTTTGAAAAACAAATCTGTATCTGTTTAAAACCTCTATGGTCTCCTTAGGATCTATCAGGTATCCCATAAAATCTCCTTGCGTTGTTTTCGGTCACCGAAAGCACCTCGTCCGCGGTGATGCCTTTAAGCTCCGCGATCTTTTCGGCCACATATGCGATGTAGGACGAGTTGTTCCGCTCTCCTCTGTGAGGTTCGGGCGAAAGATAAGGGCAGTCGGTCTCGAGAAGGATCCTGTCGAGCGGTGTCTCCTTCACAGTCTCCTGAAGCTTTTTCCCGTTTTTAAAGGTCACGACACCGCCCACTCCGATGTAAAAGCCCATCTTCACATATTCACGGGCGATCTCGGGACTGTAGGAAAAGCAGTGAAGCACGGTATCGGTGTGGGGCTTTGCGGCATGGTTTTTAAGAATCTCCATGGTCTCTTCGCAGGCATCCCTGGAATGGATTATCACAGGTTTGTCAAGTTTTACGGCAAGTTCCAGCTGCCTCTTGAACCAGTATGCCTGCACATCGCGCGGTGACTCGTCCCAATAGTGGTCGAGACCTATCTCGCCGATCGCGACGCATTTTTCGTCATGCGCCAGTTCCTCAAGGTGCGAAAAACGTTCCTCATCCAGCTCTTTTGCGTGATCCGGATGGATCCCGACGGCGGAAAAGATGAACGGATATTCGTGAGAAAGCTCTATGGAACGTTCTGCCCCGCGCATCGATGCGCCCACGTTCACGAGAGTGACAACGCCTTTGTCTTTAAGGCTTTTCAGCATTTCCCCGCGGTCTTCGTCAAACCTCTCATCGTCATAATGTGCGTGTGTATCAAAGATCAATGATCGTCTCCTCAAATAAAAAAATACAGGCGGATCTTAAGACCCACCTGTTATCTTACCATTTTGACCAGTGTTTTTCAAGAGCGCGTGCATATCCGAGCCCACCATGACTATGAGCGTTCCGAGCCGCACAGATACTGAGACGCGGGACTTTTCGGCATAGTTGCTCTGCCCCAGGGGCATGCTGTTTTTCAGTTCGATGTCATCCACATCATAATGTGTGCCGCTTATGCACACTCCCTCGCATTTGTCGGATATTGAAAACACCGAAAGGATCTGCCCCGGGAATGTGACAACGTCCAGTCTGCCGTTCCTTACCGCATAGATCTTCATGCGTTCCGAAGTGATGCTCGCATTGACTCCCTGCTCAACCGCATAGACCAGCGTCTGCAGATTTGAAAATTCGTGGTCGAGCCGGGCGCCGAGCGCACACACGATCTCTATGTCCTTTGCGCCGCGCTTTATGACCTCTTTCAGGGCGTAGAGCGTGTCGGTGTCGTCTTTTTCCTCCTGAAGCCGTATGATCTCGATGTCTTCAGGGAGATTTCCGTCATAGGAATCAAAGTCTCCGACGATGAGATCCGGCCGGATCCCGCACCGCAGTGCATATTCATAACCTTTATCGCAAGCCACAACAAAGCTGTCGTCCGTCACGGCGATCTTTTCAAAATTACCGCCGCTGATGATGAGACATCTCTCGTTCAACACGTCACCTCCTTGAGGGTGCAGGTCACTGAATATCTTCTCCCCCCACAAGCCTTCTTATCTGAGGGATATGAAGGAACACTACCGCAGCCACGGTCGTGAGAATGAGTTCGGGAAGCATATAAGCGCCGTTGTAGAGCAGGCTGTAGAGCCAGCTGTTTTCGGTTTCAAAGCCCTCCCAGAGCTTTCCTGCACTGTGCCAGATAACAACACCGCTGAGGAAATGGAAAATGAATCTCAAGAACACTGCGAGCACGGAACCGGAAACCTCGCCGAGAAGTCCTTTTTTCCTAAAGATGCCGGCAATGCCGAGGATGGTGAATGCTCCGATGTAATCAAGGAAAATGCATGCTACGAGCATTCCCGGGGTAAGACCCCATCCGAAAAGTCCGTCAAGTATGCCCTGTACAAACTGGAAGAGCGAAAATACAAACGAAGCCGCAAAGCCGGCGCCGAGGCCGCGTCTGATGGAAAAGAAAACGATGGGGAGCATGGAAAGAAGCGTGATCGATCCGCCCCACGGAAGCTTAAAAATCCTCACATAGCTGAGTGCCGTAGCGAGAGCTACCATTGCCGCGCCCTCGACCAGTGCTCTGGTCTTTGAGCCTGTTCTTGTGTTAGCTGTTGCCATAAAAAATTCCTCCTTAACTTTCATCCGGCCCCTCTCTGGCCGCATGTTACGCACGGAGGTATACAAAAACAGCTTCCTTACGCCGGTATTATCCGGTTCAAGTAATAAGGGTCGACGGACATCCGTCTCTCAGCAAAAGCGCCCCCAGCACGTAATCTATATTTTATTGTCCCTTAGGACTGAAGAAAGTATACTCCTGTTTTTAGATTTGTCAAGAACAAGAATCACCTTTTTAACATTCGAAGCATTTTAATCGACGTCTCAATGGTCAAAGTCCATACCAATACGTAAAAGATTACCCTTGAAAAAATGTCTAATTTACGTGAAACCGTCTCCTTTTTATATTCTTTAACTTCACTTTAGCATTCGAGCTACGTTAACTCCCGTCTCAATATACGAAGTCACTATCGTTACGTGAAAGATAATCCTTGAAAAAAATGATAGTTTTTGCGAAACGGCTTTCTTTTTATATTTCTTAAGTTCTACAATGACCGTACTGACGATCCAAGCTAATGTCAGACAGGCGGTTATATAATTCCTGAAAAAACACGCGTGTACAAGAATAACGGCCGCCAAAACGGAATAAATAACAATAGTCAAGATGTGAGTCCAGGGTTTTTTATCCATTTTCCTCCCTCTGCTTAATTGCAAGATTTTACGATCCGTCTCACCGTAAAACAAAACAGTCACAAGCACCTGTCAGGCCGCCCTATAACACCAACCTGTAATCGGTAGTCAGTCCTGCAACGCTAAGGCCCTCAACAAGGGGCAATTTGGTCATATACGACTAATATAAGATCAACTAACCAACAGATACCTGTGACTGTGTGAAGTGCTTTTTCAGAGCAAAAATAAAATAATTTACTTTAACATTCGAAGCATTTTAATCGATGTCTCAATGGTCAAAGTCCATACCAGTACGTAAAAGATTGCCCTTGAAAAAATGTCTAATTTACGAGAAACCGTCTCCTTTTTATATTCTTTAACTTCTACAATGATTGAGCTAACTATCCAGACTACTGTTACACCGGCAGTTATGTAATTCCTGAAATAAAAAGAATGCGCAAAAAAACCAACTGCCAAAATGCAATAAAAAACAATTGCCAAAATGCGAGTCCAGGGTTTTTTATCCATTTTATCCTCCTGCGAACTTTCAATCATAAATCAAAAACAGTCCCCCTCACTCAATATTTAATTTACGAACACTATATTTTACAATCCTGTCATCATGTCCGCAGATCTTACAAAGTCCATTTTTATAGACATGGCTCAATAATTTTTTATGATTGCATCGACTGCAGCTGATAGCATGGGATGAGTCATCGTAATCAACATATGCCCCGCTGAATGAATGTCCCAATGCGCTTCCCGAAGTAGCATGGCAATTGATACATGTCTTGGGTGATGTGCAAGTAGCTGATTTATATTCGTGAGGAATCTTTGATAATAATTCTTGCGAAATAATCATCCCGCATTTCGTACAAGATAACTCCTTTAATCCAGTAGCAGAACATGTTGCGTTTCTTTTTACTACCCACGTTCCTTTATGCCCGGTGGCCTTATCTACAACGTTGTATTTATCTCCGCAGTATTCACATTTCCATACAACCGCTCCATCGCTTGTACATGTCGGTTCATATTCTTCATATCGTTCATACTTATGATTATTTTGCTTGATAGTTTCAGTATCAAGAATAGTATCGCAATCCGTACATCGTTTTATCCTTTTCCCTTCCGCCGTGCAAGAAGGACTGGTCACTGTCTCCCAAGCACCCTCAGTATGTCCTGTAGCATAAATAACATAACTTCCGATGCGTTCACCACATTTCTCACAAACTGTTCTTCCATAGCCATTCGAGGTACATGTGGGATTTTTCTCAGTCCACTTTACCCCTTTACCGTGACCCGTTGCTTTTCCGGTAATGATATCTTCTGTTCGTCCACATCTTTTACACTCATATCTTTTAAATCCATCTTGGGTGCAGGATTTTGTTTGAGTTAGTACACATACATCATCATGACCCAGTTCCGGTTTATATTCTATATCGAGTACTTCTTTACACCTATTACAGTATATTTCTTTTTTTTCTCCGCTGGTACAGGTCGCCCCCTCAACTACTCTTTCTTTTATTATGTGTCCCAAAGGATTCCCTTCTGTTCTTGGGCACCTTGAACAATGTTTTGGCTCATCACACGTAGCTTCTATCCAATCATGACCAGCCGGAGGATACCACCATCCGCATTCGGGGCAGTAACTCCTGTCCTCGCATACTTTAACTACATGGCTTTGAATATGATCAAACATCGATCTCTCAACAACGTAAGTGCAATCCGTACAGTAAGCATCGTGTCCACATGTTGCCTCTACAAATCCGGTATGTTGCGCTTCTGCGGTTTTTCCTATTGTTCCACAATAGATACAATGTTCATCTTCGGTACAAAGATCTCTATAAAAAATGTGTTTTGCGCTTCGCTCATTTCCGCACTCATCGCAAATTCGACTGCATTCATACTTGTATTTGTGACCTCCTCCAATTGCCTCATTCAGATGGTATTCGTTATAATACCTCCCGCAACAGTAGGCCATGAAATCCTCATCACTGGGAATCCCTTCTTCTACAGTTTCATGGTGAACTTCTGATGGCTCTATACTAAATCCATCCTGTACAGAAACCGAAATAACAAAAAACCTTCTGGTGTGCACTTTTTTATATATAGTTTCTTGAATGAGTTCACCATTTACGTAACCGCGACACATATACACAGTATATGTGGCATAGCATAGAATCGACGTTTCCCCTGTTAGATGTTCTGCATTTTCAATTGCAGCATTAACTATTTTTAATCCTATTTCAAATGCAACGCCCAACTCCTTAGCTATTTGTCCAGCAGCGAAGGAGATGCCATCTATAGCTACATTTGTTAAAACATCTTCCACGTTTATTTCAAGTTTCTCTTCTGTTGGCCCTTCAGTCTGTTTAACATACAGATCACAACTGAGTCGTGGCGCATATTCACAATACGCACCACTCGCCTTTAGAACAAAACCGTCTTCGTCCTCGCTTTGTGTTCCCGTAGATGCAAAAGCATTTAACGAAGGAATCACTCCAGCAATAAAAAGCGCGGCCAAACCGGCGGCCAAAACCCGTTTTAAAACATTAAAGAGATAGGTTTTGTTTTGTTTTGTTTTGTTTTGTTTTGTTTTGTTTTGTTTTGTTTTGTTTTGTTTTGTTTTGTTTTCATTAATAACCTCCAATAGTTGTTTTAGGGAATATTCCCACATCGAACTATATCAAAACACAAAATATCCGTCAAGTATCTGTGTTTCGTAACACACCTTCTTGAATTTTAGCCAAAATATGGTATAATAAATTTAGCTAATATTATCCACGCAAGTGAGGTGAAAAATCATGCTCGGAAAGACAGCAACCGCAACCGCGACGGAAATGCAGAACAACTTCGGTCGTTATCTCGCGCTCGTCCAGGCAGGCAGCGAAGTCATAGTCACAAAAAACGGAAAAGAAGTGGGGCGCTTTATCCCCAAGGATTCTGCAGTCTCATATCTGACCGATTCGCTCACCGGAATACTTAAAAACGACACAGATATCAAACAGGCGCGCCATGAAAGGTTAAACAGGAAATATGAGATTACTGATTGACGGAAATATATTGCTTGACGTTCTGCAAAAAAGAGAACCGCATTACCCGGATTCCGCAAAGATCTGGAAAATGTGTGAGACCGGCATGGCAGAAGGCCACATATCTTCGCTGACGATCGCAAATCTGGTCTATGTTATGAGGAAAGAACTGAATCCGGCCACGGTGAACGAGGTCACGAAAAAACTGTCTCTGATCTTTACTTTTGACGACCTCCATGCATCAGACATCACCGCTGCCGCAGAATTACAATGGGATGATTTTGAGGATGCCGTCCAGGCCGCCACAGCAATGAGGATCGGTTCCGATCACATCATCACAAGAAACGTGAAGGACTTTAAGAAAAGCAAAGTAACCGCTCTTACGCCCTCCGAATTCCTGACCCGTTTTCAATGACCTCCGGCGCTAAATATACCCCATCATCTCCGCAAGCCTTGCGTCGAACGTATGCTCGGCCTGCACTCTTTTTAGGCCGTTCTCCGCGATCTTTTGCCGCTCCGCATCATGTGAAAGATAGTAAGAAACCTTGTCCATAAGCTCCTCGCGGCTCTCAAAGCTCACCGCTTCTTTATCCGGCTCAAACAGCGCGTCCATATCCGGGCGCCTGTCCGTGAGAAGAAACCCTCCGCACCCGCATATATCAAAACACCTTAAGGGCACGCCGCAGACAATGCTGCGAAGTGTGATGTTCAAGTTTATCTTGGAATTCCCGAATACGAGCGGCATCTCGCGGAAATACTCCACAGGCCCAAGCTCGCTTGTTTTTGAATAATGGTGAACGGGATACTTTTCTTTGAGCATCGAGAGTATCTCTGTCCGCTCCGTGGACGTTATCTTCCTGTTTATGACATATTGCCCGTAAAGGTAGGCCGGGGTCTCCACGCCATCGTGATTCGGCGTGAGCCCGAGCACGCGCGTCATATCCGAAAGCACCGCATCGTCAAGACTCTCTTCCACAAAATTCCCCGAAAAGCACTGCAGCTGCCGTTTCATCAGGTCTTCCAGAAAATCACGCGTTTCGGGAAGGATGCTCTCCTTTATCCGGTCGTAATAGTTATGTCCCTCGTTATAGAGGCTCCCGACAAACGAGAGCTCACTCTTCCACCGCTCAGAGTCCTCGCACTCACCTATCGTGCGAAGGAGTCTTTGCGGCGCCGCAGCGAGCGGCATATAGTGCACCGTCGCTATCCCCTGCGACGAAAAACGTCTGTAAACTCCGGAATCAAACACAAAAATGATATTGCATTTGTTTATCACCGTGTAGTTAAAAAGCGCCACCTGAGGCTCGTCGTAGACCCACGCCATATAGCGCACCTGCTCCGCTTCGCATACCTTAGACACATCCGGAAAATAGTTCATGGAAAACACCACATCCGGGCGGTGTTTTTTTATGTCCTCGGAAAACGCAAAGCGGAAGGCCGGGTTGTCCCGGTCTTCCGATGGTTCAAAACGGCGCCTTATCACAGTCACGCCTTTGTTTTTCATTTGCATGAACGCGTAATACACGTCCGGACCGCAGTAGCAGTTCCAATCAAGATACAATATCTTCATTTTGCAAAATGGCCTGAAATCCAGTGTTTATGCGTTAAACATTACCTTTTCGGAATCAAAGGCTTTCTTGATGCCGAAGGTTACGATCGCTGCGCATACCACATTTCCGCAGATGCTGAAGATCAGCTGCAGGGGTTCAAGAGCGTTCACCGCGATACCCTGGATGGCAAGCGCGCTTCCGTATACGGGGATCGCATACATGAAGTCCGCGGGAGTCTTTCCTGTGGTGAACATAGTGATCATGCCGAGAAGGATGACCACAATGTAAAGAGGCGATATCAGGCTGCTTGCCTGCTTGATGTCCTTTGCAAGGATGGAAAGGAGGCTCGTGATTGCAACAAAGAGATAAACAAGTGTGATCATGATGAGCACAAGTCCGATCACCTGCCAAGCGCTAAAGCTGAGCTTACCCATGTCCCCGGCGTCATCTGCCACGCCCATGATCGACTTTGACATCGAACCCATGGAAAAGATCGAAGAAATGGCATAAACAACCGCGGAAATGCTTGCAAGGATCGAAAGGCCCGCAAGTTTTCCAAAGGCGATCTCGGATCTCTTGATAGGAGAAAGGAGAAGAGTCGCAAGGGTTCCGCGCTCCTTTTCGCCCGCAACCGCGTCAACGCAAAGGCTCATGGCGCTTGCAAAGAGCATCATTACGATCATGTAAGGGAGCATCATGGAAAGGAACTGGCCGTTCTTCTTGTCCTCGTTTGCAATGATGGTCTCTGAGATGTTGAAAACAGTGAGCTGCTCAAGGTTTCCGATACGTTCGCTCTGAAGACCTGTCCTCAGAGGATCGACAACCATCGCGTTGAAGGTGGAAACGGCTGCGTTTCCGTAATTTGTGGTGCTGTTGTAGTAGAGCGAGATGTTCGGAATGGCGTCGCCGCTCTTTGTATATGCCTTGTATACCTCGTCGAAATCCGTGTCAAACACTACCAGAAGGTCGGTGTCACCGTTGAGGATATCCTCTTTTATCTTGTCGATGGTGCCCATGCCCTCGCCAACGTAGGAAACCGTTGCGACTTTATCATAGCCGGAAGCCGCGATCACGTTTTTTGCATTTTCAGTTGCATTCTGTATGTAAACGGTGCTGACATGCTCCTCAACGTCCTTTGACATGCCGTCGACCATCATGCCCACAAGGTTAAAGATCACAAGCATGATGAGTGCGGGAAGGATGAACATGCTGAATATCATACGCTTGTCCTTGAACACACGGGCAAGCTCTTTTTTCATAACAAGACTTGCGTTTTTCATTTCCTTGCACCTCCGAAAGCCTTCTGAGGATTGTATTCCTCTTCTTTGTGGTTGTCGCGGTAGAGGACAAAGAAAGCATCCTCAAGGTCTGCGGCTCCTGTCTTTTCGACGATCTCAGGCACAGTGCCCTCGGCAACCTTGTGGCCGTCGATGATGACGCCAATCCTGTCGCAGAGCTTTTCCGCCTCTGACATGATGTGTGTGGAGATGATGATGGTCTTTCCTTCGTCACGAAGGCTCTTTAAAAGGTCGAGCACAGACTTTGCGGTGATGACGTCAAGGCCGCTCGTAGGCTCGTCAAAAATAACGACCTGGGGATTATGTACCAGAGACACCACAATGGCTGCCTTCTGCTTCATACCTGTCGAAAGGCTCTCGATCTTTTTGTCCTCAAACGCGGTGATGCCGAAACGTCCGAAAAGGTCCGCTTTTCTTGCGGCGATCTCACTGTCTGTCATGCCGTGAGCATGTCCGAAAAACTCAAAAAGATACTTCGGTGTAAAGAAAGGATCAAGTTTTATCTCGTTGGTAAGGAATCCGAGAGACTCTCTCACCTGTTCTCCTTCCTTCACGGTGTCATGCCCGCAGACCGCAACATGACCATCTGTAGGCGTAAGAAGTGTTGCAATGCAGCGGAGCGTGGTGGTCTTACCCGCACCGTTGGGCCCCAAAAGCCCGTAGATCTCGCCCGGCTTTGCCGTAAACGAGATACCGTCGGCGGCACGCTTGATATTGCTGTTGGTCTTAAGCTGTGCCATCTTGCTCTTACTGAGTTTGTAAACCTTCGTAAGATCCTGAACCTCGATCATAACTCTCATTCCTCCTATAAAAATTCATTTAGTGCTTTACTCTGTTGATGTCCGCCACATTATACATTATCATGCCGGATATGTAAAGACGCACAAACGGAGGTTTGTGCGCCGGGTTTCCGTAGAGTTCGGAAAAATAAAGTCTTTTATTCATGCAAAACAGATGCCGGTTTCCAAAATCTCATCCGTCCAGTTTCTTTTTTTCCTCCTTGAGCCGCGCCTTGTCGGCGTACATGTTGTGGTCCGCGCGCGCAAAAACCGTCGTCACGTCTTCCCCGCTCTCATGCCTTGCGGTACCGCAGGCCACGACCAGCCCGCCCGTGCGCGTTGCACCGGCATTGTACGCATTCATGTTTCCCACGAGCGTATCCAGATTTTCATAGTCGCCTTTTTCCACCACGACGGCAAACTCGTCACCGCCTATTCGGAAAACGGGACTGTGCTTAAAAGTATCGCAGATCAGCTTGCAGGCATCCTGAATATACTTGTCCCCCGCCTGATGTCCGCTTGTGTCGTTCACCTTCTTCAGTTCGTTCACATCGAGTATGACAAGCGCAAACTCAGCGTTCCGGTCCTCTGCGACCATCTTTTCCAGGCGGTTTGCTTCGTCAAGGTAGGCATATTTGTTCCTGATGCCTGTGAGAGCGTCGATGTTCACCTTGCTCTGAGCCTGGGCCAGACGCCTCGCGTATTCTTCTTCCCGCCTCACGTGAGAGTCGACGTCGCTGAGGCCCACGATAAGGCGCGCGCCTTCTTTTTCTTCCACCATCGCAGCCTTGATCTGTACAAAGTTTGCCCTGTCGTTCATCATAAAACGGACAGTTGTCGCAAATATGCCGTTACTCTGTATTTCAGACAGCACCTCATCCCTTGTGATCGTCAAAAGGAACCTTTCACGGTCTTCTTCAAAAACAAGCTCCTTGGCATGTTCGCGTATGGAATCAAAAAACTCCGTTCCCTCCTCCGGAATGTTCAGCCCATTAAAACTTTTGACAGAGCTGAATTCACGATAGTGCCCCGTTTCCGGTTCCACGACATAGACGCACAAAAGATCGCCGGACAATGCACTGAGCCTTGTATACGCAAGGCTCTCCTCCTTTATGCGTTCGTTCATGGTCCTCTGGCGCACTTCTTCGTCCACGTCCGTCACTCCGACAACGATAAAGCGATCGTCATCCTCCATTCGTGATATCTGCATGTTAAAATAAGCCGGACCCCTTTCGGTGAGCATTCTGTAGGTCAAAAAGACATTCTTGTTCCTGTCGAGAGCATTCAGAAGCCTTTTCTTTTCAAGCATTTTGCGGACCATAGCGCGGTCTTCCGGATATATGAGGTTGTCAATATCCCTGAGGCTTGCGTCAAAGAAATCCTCCCCGTGCTGCTCTTCTTCAAGCACGCCCGAATCATTTGTATGATATCCTCTGAACTCACCCGTCTCCAGGTTTACATAGAACAGATAAGCATACCCCCGTGCCAGAGTCTGTGCTATGTGCGACAAAATGATGCCTGTGCTCCGCGCCTTTTCGTACTCTTCTTTCGTTGTCGCGTTCTCTCTCTGAATACGGATAAGATCCGTCACATCCTGAGACATGCCAAGCGTGCACAGCCTTCCGGACGCATCCGTAAACTTCACCTTTGTCGTCTGGAACTGTCTCTGATTGCCCGCAGCATCGGGCACGTCTTCAAAAAAGATATATGGTTCATCCATGGAAAGCGCCAGTTTATCATCTTCAATGAAATGAGTGGCGGTCTCCTTGTCAAAAATCTCCATGTCGGTGAGGCCGACAACACCTTCAGGACTTGTTTTGTGGGCATATTCGGCAAACGCCTGATTACATGCAAGATAAACTCCTGTTTCCGCATCCTTTGAAAAAGTAAGTCCCGGGATGTTGTCAAGAAGAGATGTCATGGATTGTTTGAGCTTTTTCACTTCATCCGCCTGTTCCAGACGCAAAAGATATTCTTCTCGCTGTGACTGCACCACGATAGTGCGGAGCATACTTATGCCAAGCATGTATGCCACCGCATAAATGGGAAGCATAGGGAAAAACACCTGAACAACAACAAAAACGGCTACGACCAGACCAAAGGAAGCGATCGCGCGGTATCTTTGCCTGTGCGCCATGGCTTCAGGACCGTTACGGACAGAAAGATATGCATAGAAATAGGTGAGTATATGAAGAAGGACCTGAGCGGTAAGAAGGAGATATCTTGCCCAGAGCGCCTTGTATGTACCGTTTTCGTCAATCGAAAACATCACAGGCACAAAAATATTCACTATCAAAAGACAGGTCACGGAAAATGCAGCGATGTGCCCAAACCACACAAGAAATCGGCCAAAAAAGCCTTTGTCGCTGAGATAGGCGACGACAAACCGCGTCCAGAGAAGCACTCCGACCGCCATCATAACAAAATAGACCGAAGTGTCGATGAAGAGAGGCACAGGAAGAACCAATACATCAAGCACTCCCCAGAGGATATCGGTCACATAATAGAGCAGCACCGCATACAGAAACCGTCGGTATTCCTTCCAGGCGGCCGCATCAAACACGCCATTCCCGCCAAAAAGAATGTCACGGTTTTCGATCAGAAGTATGATAAGCGCAAGCAGACCGATCGCAGAATAATACATCCCGTATCCTCTCGTGTGAAATGTACCGGAAAGCAAAACACTCTCCCGGCAGGCCAGTGGGGTGCAAAATGTATAGATATAGAGATTATAGCATATTCTGCATGAGAACCACAAGGGGTTTGTTATTTAATCACAATGTCAGCGTTTCAGCCACTCTTCGACGTTTATGTATCTCACTTCGCCTACATCCTGTGTAGCTCCGCGGTACAATACATATTTTGCCGTGATGGTCCCATAGCGGTGTTCGGTCATTGCGCATTTTTGCGGATCTATCAGGTGCCTGTACTGTTCCTTGGCAATCTCACCACTGTGTTTTATCTCAAATATCTCGCAAGACGCATTCTCCGGGTCAAAGATCACCATATCGAACTCTCCTACGGCAAATTGAAGAACAAACACTTTCTTATCAGGGTATTTCAGCATTGTGTCCAACAATACGATGTCCTCTGTCATGCGCCCCATTATCTCGCTCCGTATACGCTCCAAAACGTATTTTTGTTCAGCAAGAGAGATATCACCCATGCTGCTGTCCTGCATGAGGCTCTCTATCAAAGCTTCCGCCTGTGCATAGCGAAGTCCGGGCTGTGTAATGACTGTCCTGTCTCTCAACTTGTCCGCTGAGGGCAAGGAAAACACACCGACTTCGTATGTCAGATCAAGAAGGTTCAGGTATTCACGTATCTCCGCAACATGCTCATTTTTCAAGCTGACCGTCTGCTCCTGTCTGTTCCGTATCTCCAGCAATCTCCGCAACCGCTCCGTGACCATGTCAATGTCGATAGTATCAAGCACATCCGTCGGCTTTTTACGGTCCTTCCTCAAGTTTTTGCGCGAGATATCCAGATCATTTGACCGGAAGTCTCTTGTCAGCACATCCAACGTAAAACGGTGATTCATGTCCTCTACGATCCTGTTTACCGCGCCTGTAAGTTCATCGTGCTCGTAAAGATCCTGTAGATGCCGGAAATGTCCGCCGTCCTGATATAGTTTAAGTGAATGCTGTATATTCCGCGCAATGGCACTGTCTACATATTCATCCGCGCCGTTTTTTCCGGCAAACGTGGATGTCTCGTTGTATTTAATACCGCTAACACTCATGGTCCCGCCGTAGCGGATATACTCATCAATGCCTTTTATTCCCAGCACGCGCTCAAACTCATGATAACTGATAAACGTTGTATGGAGCATTATGCACCGATCGTACAACTGCTCATCCTCCGAAAACAAAAAGCCGAGAGAATCCGTACCCGACAGCACTATCTTCATTCCGCTTGCGGCATATATATCCGAAAAAAGCGCAGCCCCGCCGATAAAGTCCTCCATCAGCGTCACTTCATCAAAAAACACATATCGGAATCCCGATCGCTCCAACGCCTTTAGGTCACTGTTCACATCTGCAAGAGAATCCTTTGATGTGATCTGTACAAACGCTGTTTTTGAAAGTTCTGCCTCCGTCATCTCCGCAAGGATCTGACGTATCATCGTTGTTTTGCCGGTTCTGCGAAGACCGTACAGGATAAGTACTTTATCCTGCTGCTCTCCGTAAATATACTCTTGCAGCTTCTCAAAGCAATCGCGTTTTTTATAATCACGGACAGGCTCAGCAAAGCTACGTAGCAACTTCCCCGTTCTCACGTTTGTACGATATGCATAGCTGTCGGATCCAAGCACTATGGCAGCCGGTATCCTCTTTCGCAATACCTTCAGCTTTTCTTCCAGGCTTTTTCTTTTCTCTATCCCATCTTGCACCGCCTTTAATTCAGTCGCGGGGATGTATTTTTCTTTCCGCTTTTTATTCTCGGTCCAGCGCTGATAAAAATACTCTTTACCGTTTACGTTCTTTCGCCCTATGGAGCCTATCGGAAGCAGCGCTACCTGCTGCTCAAGTTCGGTTATCTTCTGCTGTATGTCCTGTTTTGCCATATCTATAGCCCTCCATCTGCTCAGCGCAAAATAAAGTTCATTCGTTGCAGGATCATTATACCCGCTTTATACCCATCGCGCAAGGGTATATTTGGGTATAAAAGAACGTAAAAAACACAGAGGAGACGTGGTTTCAACAGATCTCCTCCGTAAAGCTACAATAATAAACATTTAACCCGGCAGCATCTATCCTAATCTCTCACCACTTCGGGCCCTTCCTGCCCTTCAACTATGACGTTTTCTATATTCACCGTTTCAACGTTGTGGAAGATAAGGCCGCGCTTGCAGCATTCCTCGGCATTTGTCATCATTGCGCAGGCGCCCTTTGATGCATCCTCCTTCATCGTGAAGGTGACGTTTTTGATGGTCACTTCTTTTACAGGCATCTCGGGAAGGCCGTAGCAGTATGCAGCTGCCCATTCGCAGTCGGTGCAGACCATATCGTGGAAGTAAAACGAGCCGAGATAAGGCGTCCTGTCATCCACCGGGAGCTTTTCCTTGCTCCAGACGTACTCCGTCTTTCCGTCAGGATCGCAGTAATAAAACATGTTGATGACGATAGGCGTGAGCACGTTATCCATGCGGATATTTGAAAACTCAACGCCGTCGATCACGGCATATTTTCCGCGGCCGCGCCTCGTCTTTATGCGAAGTCCCCTGTCGGTATGCAGGAAATAGCACTGGCTCACGCTTAAGTCCTTCACTCCGCCGGACATCTCACTTCCGAGCACCACGCCGCCGTGTGCGTATTCCATGAGGCAGTTCCGGATAACATGAAAGGACGCGGGCGTCCGGTATTTCATGCCCATATACATCTTGCCCGATTTGATAGCAATGGCGTCGTCGCCCACAGAAAAGCGCACACCGATGTAGTTCACCCTTGTACAGCTCTCGGGGTCCGATCCGTCGGTGTTTGGGCTGTTTTTGGGCGCCTTTATGGCAATGTCATAGAAACTGATATCCTTTGAGAAAAAGGGATGCAGGTTCCACGCGGGAGAGTTCTGCCCTGTTACGCCGTGGAACGTGATATTTTCACATCTGTTGAGAAAAACAAGCTTGGGCCTTGCGATCTCGCGTCCCTTGGGATTTTGCCACCAGGTGGAATTTTGCGCGTTTGCGTCTATCACGCCGCGTCCCACCACCGACACGTTTTTCAGATAGTGGCCGCTTATAAAGCTCTGGCGGCACTTGTGAGGTTCTCCTTCCCAGGAAGAAAACTGCCTTGCTTCGCCTGTCTCAGCGTCCGCAATCTCGCCGGGCCACACAGGATAGTGCTCCTCGTCGGTATCACCCAGAAGTGTCGCGCCCTCGCAAAGCTCAAGCGTCATGTCGCTCTTCAGCACAAGCGGACCGGTGTAATACACGCCGGATTCCACACGCACCCTGCCGTACAGAGGACACGCAAAAATGGCGCTCTGGAGCGCCACCGTATCATTCGTCACGCCGTCTCCCACCGTTCCGAAATCACGCGCACTTATGCATGCGCTCTCGGCAAGTGTGGAAAACCTGTATTCATCTTCGCCGATCTGTACCAGATACTCCGTCGAAGGAGCGAGGTCAAACAATGAAAAAACATTCGTCTTTACGTCTTCGAGCACTTTTTTGCCGTCAAGCAGGACATCGAAACTCTCCGGCGCGTAATAGGCTGTATCGTTCAAAAGCTCAAAACAGACAGACACCGACGAAACATAGACCTGCCTAATCTTCATCCTGTTCCTCCTTCTTTGTGGACGCCACATATTCTCTGGGGCCAACACCATATTCTGCGGTAAATGCCCTGTAAAAACCGGCATAATCCGAAAATCCGCACTGCTTGTAAACGTCATTCGGCTTTTCGCCGGATGCGAGCATCTGTCTTGCTATCTGCACGCGTTTTTTCTGGATATAGTGATATACACCGGTGCCCATCTTTTTCCTGAACTCATGGCTCAGATGGTATTTGCTCACATACATTTTTTCAGCTATGTCGTCAAGCGACAGCACCTCTCCGAAATGAAGGTTCACATAGTCGATGACGCGCGCGACGAGCGTGCTCGTAAACGCGACTTCCTCTCCGGACTCGGCATCCAGATCGGCCAGGCGGTTCAAAAGCACCATGAGCTGCGCGATGAGGCTGGTCTGCATGATATCCCCGCCGTATCCCTCGTTATCCGATTCGCGATAGATGTCGTCCATGAGCTTTCTGATCTCGTTCTTGTACTCGATGGGAACTCTCAGCTGATTTGAATATTCCGCGACGGACTTGTCGAGACACCTTGCAAGGTTTGTGGTGGACGTGGACATGCGCTCCAGCATGTCTCCGTCTATCCAGAGGACATAACGCTCATACGGATCCGCTTCATTACGGATGAAGACCTGGTGCAGCTCACGCGGGTTCACAAAGAGCACATCGCCGGGACGCACATGATAGATGCGGCCTTCGATGGAATATGTGACATCTCCGGATACAAGGAAATAGATCTCATAAAAGTCGTGATGGTGCAGCTCCACGTCGTGAAGATACGTATCACGCTTGTGCTGGATCTCAAAATCCTTGCGGTTCATCACCTGTCTTGGGTTGAAGGTTTGCAGCTTGGTAGCCATTGTTTCCCCTTGTCTTTGACACTTTTGTCGGTTATAATCTTGATATTCCTTATCTCACATATCACGCACAAAAGGAGACACCATGGAAAGTCTCATATTCGCTTTCAACGCAATAATGCCGATAATCCTGCTTATCCTGCTGGGCTATATCCTTGCCCGCACAGGCTTTCTCACACCCACATTCCTTAAAAACGGGAACAAGCTGGTGTTTCGCGCGGCGCTACCCGCGCTTCTCTTTGTAAATGTATATTCCATCGGTTCCTTTTCGGAACTCGATCTCACTTTCGTACTCTATTCCGTGATCTGTGTGGTCGTCCTGTTCCTTTTGGGGCTTGTTGCAGTGACTCTTGCCGTCCCTGACCGTAAGCGGAAAGGCGTAGTCTTGCAGTGCATTTTCAGGTCAAACTTTGCGATCATCGGGATCCCTCTTGCGGAATCTCTGGGCGGCACCACCGCAAAAGGCTATGCCGCGGTGCTCTCGGCCTTTTCCATACCTGCCTTTAACATCCTCGCGGTCATCGCGCTCACTATGTTCATGTCGCAGGATGAAGAAAACGGACATTCCGTATCCGTAGGGAAAAAGCTTGGAAAAGTGCTCGTAAATATCCTTAAAAACCCGCTCATCATCTCGATCGCTCTGGGACTCATCGCATTGTTCATACGCGGGCATATCCCGGTAAACGAAGCGGGCGAGCCCGTTTTCTCACTTTCCGGTTCCCTGCCGTTTCTGTATTCCGCGATCAAGACCCTGTCTGCCGCAGCAACGCCGCTCGCGCTGATGATACTCGGCGGAAATTTTGATTTTAAAACGACACGCGGTTCTCTTCGCGAGATCCTCATAGGAACCTTTGGAAGGGTCGTCTTTGCGCCTCTTCTCGCGCTTGGCGCGGCGGTCCTCCTCACCCGGCACACCGGGCTCCTTTCCTTTGACAGCTCCGTGTTCCCGTCTCTTGTCGCGCTCTTTGGCACGCCTGTAGCGGTATCCAGCGCCGTGATGGCGGAAGAGATGAACAACGACGGCCCTCTTGCGGGCCAGCTTGTCGTGTGGACCTCACTGTTATCGATAGTCACTGTATTTGTGGAGATTGTGCTGATCAGGAACATCGGACTTCTTTAATCCGTGTCCTTCTTTGACGCTTTATTTGTAATGGCACGCTTTATCAGTGCTTTTATACCGAGAAGCGCCATATCGAGCAACAAAATAAATACCCCGTAAAGGACAGGTTCGGCCGTGAGCCACACCTTATCCTCTCCGACAAGCCCCGCCGCCTGTGCCGCAAGGTTTATCGCATTGTAGAGATATGCGACTGCCGCTGAGATCAGGGTATAGTACAAAATGTTACAGAAGAACGTGTAAAATTTTTTCTGCGGGAACATCATGTATGGATCGTAGATGGCTTTGTCGGTGCGCATATAGCGGAAAATGTTGTTGACCAGAAGGTCGTTCACCATACCGAGCACAATGCCGAGCACCAATATCAGGTCGAACTGATTGGCAGTGTCCAGCGCCTGGATGCCCATTCCCACAAAGTAATATACAGCCCCCGCAAACCACCACTTTATGAATACCGCCTTCACCGAAGGCGGTATTTTTGCGAGCCGGTCGATCTTGTACGGATCGGGCTGTCTGTCGGTCTTGTTACTCATCCTCGGCGATCACCTCATCGTTGTCGTCATCATCCGCAAAATCATCATCGGGCACAGATGTGTCGATCATGTTGAGAAGCTTTCCGTAAAGGGGCTTGAGCACTACGAGAAGGATGCTCACTCCGAGTGAGACAATGTGCGCTCTGAGGTCTTTAAGTGCCCTCGCGAGTGCCGGTCTGTCCTCCTGCCCCGCTTCGATCCCTGCCTGTATGCGGGCTGCGATCGAATTGTACGAAGCAACGTCCGAAAAAACAAGGAACGCAAGTATTATCACACAGAGCACGAGCATGATGTAGTTTGTGCCTTTTCTTGTATGCACGCTCATATATGTGAATATCGCGAGTATCGAAAAAAGCGTCGTTGTGAACACGAGTATCGCAACCCAGAAATCCGTCGCGTAGATCGAAGCGTTTGAATAGTTTGAAAGCCTGAAGGTATAGACCATGCAGGCAACTATTATCGCGAGAAGCGGCAATATCTCCGGCTTTCTCTTTAATCCGACGAGTTTTTTCCTGAAATATTCTTTTACCTTTGCACCGAATGACATGGCATTCTCCTTACACCTTATTTCGTAGCGATGACCTTGGTGGTCTCTTTGTCGAAGAGGTGGATCTTTTCACTCTTGAAATCAACCTTCAGGATGTCGCCTCGTTTATATTCGGCCCATTCCTTGAATTTGCAGGTGATCTTTTTCTTTTTGCAGAGACCGTGGACAAGGGTGTTCTGTCCGAGGTTCTCGTTTATGTCGACGGTAAGCTCGACGGTCGATCCGACAACGATGTCCTCCGGCCTTATGCCGAGCACCACGGTCTTTCCCTCATATGCGGAGATCGTGGCTTTGTACCTGTCGGGAACAGGCACTTCAAGGTAGGAATTTGTGAGCTTTCCGTTGTTCACTGTGACATCGATGAAATTCATCGGAGGAAGTCCGATAAAGCTTGCGACAAAGAGGTTTACCGGATTGTCGTAAAGCTCGATGGGCGTTCCGATCTGCTGTACATAGCCGTCACTCATGCAGACTATGCGGTCCGCGAGCGTCAGCGCTTCGGTCTGGTCGTGAGTAACATAGATCATCGTCGACTTCAGCCTGTCGTGAAGGAGCATGAGCTCACGTCTCATGGATCCGCGGAGCTTTGCGTCCAGGTTTGAAAGCGGCTCGTCAAAAAGGAATACCTTGGGGTTTCTCACGATCGCACGTCCCACTGCAACACGCTGGCGCTGACCGCCGGAAAGCTGCGCGGGCTTTTTGTTCAGCTGATCGTGGAGGCCCAGTATCTCTGCGGCCTGCATGACCTTTTCATGTATCACGTTCTTGTCTTCGTGACGAAGGACAAGAGAAAACGCCATGTTTTCATACACCGTCATGTGTGCATAGAGGGCGTAGTTTTGGAAAACCATTGCTATGTCCCTGTCCTTGGGCGGCATGTTTGTCACGTCTTTTCCGTCAATGGTAAGGGAACCGGAGCTTATCTCCTCAAGTCCCGCAACCATGCGGAGAGTGGTCGATTTTCCGCAGCCCGAAGGCCCTACCAGCACGATGAACTCGCCGTCGCTGACATCAAGGTTAAAGTCAAACACGGCCTGTACTCCGTTTGGATATATCTTGTTGATGTTCTTTAAGCTTAAATCTGCCATTTTCTAAGTTCTCCGCTTACAAAGATCTCTTATTTCGGGGATGTATCGACTGTCTTCAGATAACGGTTCAGCATCGTGCTCTTGATGAAAGTGTTTACGGATGCGATAAACAGGCAGACTGCCGAAAATACAAGACAGATCACGCACACCCTGTAGAGCTTTTCGGTGATGAAACCAAACTTCATCATCGACTTAGGAAAGTCAAAGATCCTGTAAATCTGCAGCACACCCATGATTATGGGCGCTATCGCCCATTTTATATGATAAGTCTTAAGCTCTTCGCCCACATAGAAGGCAAAAAGCATAAAGAGGATATTCACGATTATGTCGATGCCGATGGTGTAATAGTTAAAACCTGCGACACCTGTAAGTGAGGAAAGCACGCTGTTTGAATAGATGAGCGTGAACTGTACGACGTCCGCTATGAGCGCGAGCATGCAGAGAGTGAACGAAAGCGAATCGTTCTTGTAACGCATGCGTTCAACATTGATCTTCATCGCTGCACCTCCGTGGCTTTTGTCTTAAGAGCTTTCATCGCTTCTTTTTCCTTTGCCATCCAGACGATCTTCCAGATGACGTTGACTATGACAAGCACCACCGCGACGATCCCCACAACGGCTGAAGCCGTGCCGAGGTCAAACCACAGTGTGGACTTTGTCATCTTGAAATCATTCGGGAACATGTCCACCCACATCTGCCACTTTTCAAAGTCAACGGTCGTGAGGAACTGCTCCTTGTATTTTACGGAATTTGAATATACATACCAGGACAGAAAGCACGCAAATCCGGCAAAAAGTCCCGATGAAACAAAGTTTGTTACGTAATATTTCCTGCGTGTGTTATTGAGCATCATAAAGCAGAGCGCTGCGAGCACTATCAGGATGACCGCATATAAAACCTCCGCTCTGTTGAAATCCTGCACATCGTAATAGATGCGGCTTCCTTCGACATACATGAAACTCGTGGAGTCGATGAAGTAGAACAGGGTATACAGATCGGTAGAATATCCGAGTCCGAGGACGAAAAACACCACTGCCGCGGCAAGAGAGAATATCGTCGTTATCTTTTGGAATATCATCTGATGTGACATACAGCCTCCGAAAGGCCCCGCTCCGGGGGAGTTTCCTCCCCCGGCATGAGACCGATTAGATCGTTTTTAAAGATTTGCTTACTGAGCTGAAGCGTCAGCAGCATTCTTCTTGTTGATGGCTTCCTCGAAACCGTACTTGATAGCGTCGATGAAGATAGAGTACTCGTTCTTCGACTTTGAGAAGTAGCTTGAAAGGTTTGCGCACTTCTCGGAAAGGGTCTGGTTCTCGGAGCTGGTCGTTGCAAATGTTGTAGGGATGATGCGATAGAAAGGTGTAGGGCACTCGGAGCTGTTTACCATAACATGCTCAAGAACGCCGTAAACGATCGCATTGTTGACAAGCTGAAGGCCTGCTTTACCCTTTTCTGTGGTGCACTGATATTCCATACCCTGCTGCTTGATGTAGCCGATGGGGAATGTAGCGCCGAGCCACTGACGATAGTAGTTGGTGTAGTTACCCTTTGCAAGAGTCTTTAACTCCTTGAGAGCTGCGTCGGAAAGCTGAGGAACCTTCTGTCCCTGATAGTCGATGTACTGAACGTTTCCGGAAGCATCATGCTGGATCCATGCGTGAGGGCCGTAAGACATTGTCATATTACCCTCTGTGGAGTACATGTAATCGAAAAGCTTTAATGCCTTTGCAAGCTTGTCGGGTGTCTGAGCGCACTCAGCCGTGATAACCCAACCCTCTGTCTTAACAGATCTCCAGGACTCTGTGAATCTGGTGAGTGTAGCGCCGCCGGAAGTGGTTGCCCACATAGCAACGGGGTTGATGATGGATGCAAGGTTGAAGCCCTCGATCTTTACAGTGTCATCATAAGCGGTCTGGGTCTGAACATAGTCATAAAGACCGAAACCAAGGTTGGAGTTGTACATGGTATCGTAAACCTTTGTACCCGATGCGCCGCCTGCGCCCTCAAGATCGAAATCCTTGAGGATAAGGCCGTCTGCATAGAGCTGGCTGAGCTTTTCGATAGCATAGTAGAACTCTTCGGACTGACGGCCGTCATGAAGGTTGCCGTCTGCGTCAAAGTAGAGATAATCCTTCTCGGCATCCGCACCACGAACACCAAAGAGGTTGCATGCAAGTGTGAAGAGATCGGGCTCTCTCTGGAGAGTAGCCTCACGTGCGAAGAAACCGTAAACTACATCGCTTGTGCCGCCTGTAAGGAACTTGGGATTGGAAACTACGCAGCGGAGAAGTGCTACCATCTCATCTGCATCCCATGCAGCGTTCTGGCCTACAAAGAGGTCTGCACGGTTTTCGCCGTAATATCCGCCGTAAGTGGTGTCGATGTAATCACGAAGAGCCTTTACGAGAGTAGCACCGTTCTTGTTGCCTACTTCGCTCATGACTGTTGTGATGTTCTTTGCGTAATCCTTCTTGACTGTCTCAACGCCTGTGCCGTCCTTCTTAACGACCTTTACTTCGATGGCGTCAACGCCGGAAGCGGATTCGGGCATGTATGCCTTGTAGGTGAAGGAACCGGTATAAGCTGTCGAATCAAACTTTGACTCGTCATAAGCGCCGTTTAAGAGCTTTTCAACCCAGTCCACACGTACAAGGAAGGTCTTCTCGATATCATCATAACCGTCGAAGTAAGGAGCATAGTAGATATGTCCGTCACCTGCGGTGATGGTGGTCTTTACGACTTCGTTGCCGTCAAGGAAAGCCTTGAAGTTGGGCATAACATCGAGATACTGGTCAAGCTGGATGAAGTTTCCTGTCTGGCCGTCTTCGTTTGCGCTTGCAGCGCTTGCGCAGAGAACGTCAACGCCTGAGAAATTGTCATTCTTCACAGCCTTGTAGTTGTTGTTAACGCTGGATTCCGTTGTGGTAACATCGTTGATGGTGAAGCCTACATCGGTCTGGATCTGCTTCCATGTAGGAAGAAGGTCGCCCTTTTCGTAGGTAACGCCGTCTGCTGCTGCGTACGGATCGTCAAGTGTGTAGGACATCCTGAGCTTGTTGTAAAGAACGGACATGTTGAGTGTAACGCCCGTTGCGTCAGCATTTCCTACCTGAGCCTTTACAGGTGTGGAATTTGAGTACTGGCCGGTAACCATTCTGTTGTAAGCAGCAGAAAGTGCCATAAGGTAAAGTGTACCGCCGAACTCGCTCTGAACCTTCGAGATGAGGCCCGAAGCTGCATTGGAGATCGTCTTCTCCTCAACTACGATCGCCTTAGCTGCCTGTGTGGGTGTTGCATCAGGAGCCTTTGTGGGTTCTGCCGCTTTTGTAGCTGCAGCGCCGGTCCCCTGTGCGGCCGGAGTATTGGAAGCGCCGCCGTTATCCTTGTCGCCGCATCCTGCGAGACAAGTTACGATCATTGCCGAAGCCAATACAAGGCCAAGTAACTTTCTTAATTTCATAGAGCCCTCCATTATAAAATTATTTATCTCATATCGACCGCACTATGCCGCCGAGTATAGATCTTGGGTAATTAACATCACTCCTTGACACCGCCGAGGTTTACGCCCTTTGCAAAGTATTTCTGGATGTAAGGATAGATGATGAGTATCGGGATGATCGCGCATATGATCATCGAATAGATCACGGAATCCGCCGAGAAGTTTGTGAACGGCTGTGTCTCCGTGGTGTTGAACTGTTCGAGCGTGTCTCTTATGTATACCTGAAGCGGCCACTCCGTAGAGTTTCCGATCATCTTTCTTGCCCAGAAGTAACCGTTCCATCTGGAAATACCGAAGAACAGTCCGACAGTCGCTATCGCGGATTTTGACATCGGAACGAACACCCTTGTCAGTATCTGGAATTCAGACGCTCCGTCCACTATGGAAGCTTCCTCTATCTCGCTCGGAACGCCTTCAAACGCGTTTCTGAGGAGAAGAACGTTAAATGCGTTCATACCCATCGCGATGACAATGAGCCATTTGTCATCCATGATGCCGATCCCGCGGAAAATGCTCTGCGTTGCCTTGTAGTTCAGCCATGTGGGGATAAGTCCCGCCGTGAACCACATTGTGAACGAAAGCAGGAAATTGAAGCCTCTGCGGAAAAGCAGCCTTTTCTTTGAGAGGGCGTACGCACCCGCTATGGAGACCACAAGCGCCCAGATCGTGCCGTAAAACGTAACGAACAGGGTGTTTGCGTAGCATGTCCAGAAGCTCTTTTGTTTCAGCACATAGATAAAGGCATCAAACTGCACCTCGACAGGCCAGAGGACCACCTTGCCCGTTCTCAGGGCGTCGATGGAACTTATCGACGCCGATATCGCGTAAACGAAAGGATACAGGCAAAAGATCGCAAATACCGTAAGGAACAGGTATGCAAATATCTTAAATATCAATTCGGAGATTTCGAGTCTTTTCACTTTTTGATACTCCTTGAAAATGGATAACTTTTAAGGCTTTGCCGTTAGTAGAGCGAAGTGTCCGAAACACGTTTGCTTATCATGTTTGAACCTATGACGAGAAGCATCGCTATTACCGAGGACAGCATTTCCGCGGCACTCGCGAGTCCCTGCAGGGAACCGCCTCCGGCCTCAAGTCCGCCGAGTCGTGCAGCGTAGGTGGATACAACGTCTGCGGTTTCCCATGTCTGGGGCTTGTAGAGGAGCAATACCTTTTCATAACCGACGGAAAGAAGGTTTCCGAGTCTTAAGATCAGCATGATGGAGATCGTTGAAAGGATGCCGGGGAGCACCACATATCTGATCTGCGCCATCTTGTTCGCGCCGTCCATCTGCGCCGCTTCATAGTTCGTCGGCGAGATGCCGATGATCGCGGCAAAATATACAATGGAGCCGTAGCCCGAGCCTTCCCAGATACCCGATATGATATATACCGCCCTGAAATACTTAGGCGCATACAGCACACCGGAATTTGCCGCCTCCTGTGAGAGGAGTCCGAGCTTTACCAGCACTGTGGAAAGGATGCCGCAGCTTGAAACGTCACTTCCGACCTTTAAAAGGAGCCATACGAGCGAGGTCATTACTACCGTTGAAACGAACTTCGGAAGGTATGTGAAAACCTGAAGAACGCTCCTGTAGATGTCCGATTTTATCTCGTTAAAGAAGAGCGCGATGATTATCGGAATGGGGAAACCGAACACCAGCCCGTAAAAGCTGATTGCGAAGGTGTTCCTGAATGCCCTCCAGAAATCCGCGGCCTGGCTTCCGAACATCATCTGCTTGAACCACTGGAATCCCACGAAATCCTGCTTGTTTACTTCCAGAACGCTCACGCCTTCTTTTGTGCCGGCCTTGAATGCCACGAGCAGTTCGTACATGGGCATGTATCTCCAGCAGAAGAAAACGAAAATGAGCGGCAAAAGGAGCAGGTAAAGGCGCCAGTCCTTAACTATCTTTCTGAAGTTGTCGCGCCAGTAATACTTTTCGAATTCGTCCCGTTTGAGCGTCTGCTCGTCAGGTATCAGATCCGTCATCCTGTTCTTCTTCATGGTATCCTCCGGTTGATTGCAGCTTTCTGTTTCTTTCTCTCTCTTCCTGTATCTGCCTGAGATACACGGTCTGGTCAAAGAACAGATGATCCTGTCTTGCCGCGATCAGCACTATCACAATGCCGAGCACGATGTTCAGAGAGTCCGAAACGATATATGTGAGAAAAATATTTTTGATATTGTGTTCAAAAATGAATCCGAGCGCCGTGCGTCCCACTTCCACCGCGATGAACCCGGTGAGCGTGAACAGCACCTGAAGCCCCTTTGACTCGGAGATCTTTTGCTTCATGCCTTTTCTGTACCAGAGAAGGTTAAAGAGCACAAAACAGTTTCCGCCGATGTATGCCACAAGGCTTGCCGTGCCGCCGTTGTTTGCCACGCAGTACGCTATGGCTCCGAGCCCCGCCACCGCGACGCCTCTCACGTTCCAGCGCTGTATTGCGATGAGGCTCATCGGCACAACTATAGACAACGTGAAAAGCTCCGATGTGAAAGCTTTTTTGAGTATCAGTATGTTTATGATCTCGACTGCGCATGTTATCAGTGTCAGTAGCATTAGGTCGACCGTCCTGTATGTGCGGAGCGAGATCCCGTTGTTGCCGTTCTGTTCCATATCGGTCCGCCTTACTTTATGCGTTCCTCGGTCTCGGAATCAAAGAGATAGAGCGAAGATCCCGGGATAAAGAATCCGCAGCCTGCGTGACGCTTCGGAATGTCATGCGGATCGAGCTTGAAAATGAGGTCTGTGCCTTCAAACGAGCCGTAAATGTTGGCATTGTCGCCAAGAAGCTCTGTGAGGTTCACATAAGCGTCGATCTTTATGCCTTCGGCATTTCCGGCTGCCGAAGAGAGCATTGCGGCCTCCGGTCTGAAGCCCAGTGTCACGGCCTTTCCTTCGTTTTGCTTAAGAAGTCCGGTAAAGTTTCCTCCAAGCTCAAACGAGACTTTGCTGTCATTTATGTGGAATCTGCCGCCCTGCGCACTTCCCTTGATGAAATTCATGGGAGGCTCGCCGATAAACCCGGCCACAAACTGGTTTGCAGGTTCAAAGTAGAGTTCCTTAGGTGTTCCCACCTGCTGCACCCAGCCGTCCTTCATTACCACGATGCGGTCGGCCATGGTCATGGCTTCCGTCTGATCGTGCGTAACATATATCGTGGTCGCTCCGATCTTTCTGTGGATCGCCGTGATCTCGGAGCGCATGGTGACTCTCTGCTTTGCATCGAGGTTTGAGAGCGGCTCGTCCATGAGGAAGATGTCGACCTTACGGATTATGGCGCGTCCTACAGCCACACGCTGACGCTGTCCGCCGGAAAGCTCTCTGGGCATCCTGTCGAGATAGTCGGTAAGGCCGAGGATCTTTGCGGTCTTTTTTACACGCTTTTCGATGATCTCGGCGTCGTACCCTTTAAGCTGCAGGCCGAATGCCATGTTCTCATATACCGTCATGTTGGGATAGAGCGCGTAAGACTGGAAGATCATCGAGATACCGCGCTGTCTGGGAGACAGGTCGTTCACTCTCTTGTCTTCGATAAAGAAATCGCCCGATGTGATCTCCTCGAGACCGGCGATCATACGGAGCGTGGTGGATTTTCCGCAGCCCGAAGGACCCACGAAAACGATGAACTCACCGTTTTTGATCTCAAGATTGAAATCGTGGATCGCCTGGAAGCCGTTGGGATATATCTTGTTGACGTTCTTTAAGACCATATTTGACATAGGGCGGTACGTTCCTCTTCCGGATTTTTTACAGTCTTTCCCTTTTCACAATGTTTGGATTTCCTTGCGCTCATTGTAAAAAAGTTGACCTATAAAATGCAAAAATCTCAATGCTTTTTTGTGCACTTTCTCCAAGAGTATATAACGAAAAGCCCAATAAGTCAACCTTTTCTTGATATGCCCTATTTGTCAAACTTGCGTTTTTGGTTTGCAAATGTTGTTATTAAAAATTTATAGATTTTATATATTTTCTTTATTATCAACAATTATCGCAATTAAATTTCATTGTAAAAAAATCCGCCGGGCATTGCTGTACGCATACCCGGCGGTGTTTCGGCTTATCAGATATTATCTATTTTGTCTCATTTTGTACGGTTTCGGTAAAATTCATTTTTTCCCATACCGGCTCGTTTATCTCGACCTCGGTCTCGGCAAGCCATTTTGCGTAAAAAGTCTCAAATGCTTCTTCCTGGCGTGCCGCTATGATCTCCTCTTTCTTTTCGAGCGTTTTGTCTACGTCAAAGGCCGTCACGCAGTAAAACAGGTAGAGCCAGTCGGCGGTCTCGAGCACATTTGAAATCTCGCCGTCCTGCAGCGCGAGCACCTGGCTTTCTATCGCGGGATCGAGATCCCCGGGGCCCGCATAGATGTCAAGCTTTGACGAGTCCTCGGTCACTCCCTGCGCAAAGGTACGGAAATCCTTTTCCGCCGCAGCGGTGGTCTTTAAGGTTTCCATCCTGGCACGGAGCTCCGCCTTTTCGTCCGCGGAATAATCCACGCGCTCACCGGACGCGCCTATCTTGTAGTTTCTCACCGCAATGCTGCACAGATGGTGCTGTCCCGCCTCTTCATTCGAGATATTCGTGTCGATGTTCAGCGTTGCCTGCTCAAACACTTTTCTCGCAAGGAAATTGTCGGCGTAGATCTTTCTCACGATGTCGCGGTTCACGCCTTTTTTAAGTATATCCGAGCCCTTGATGAGCTGCATGTATTTATCCGTCTGCTCATCCACCACGGAAAGTTCGTCCCCGGTAAGGGAAACGTGCAGAGTCTCTGCCTGCGCGCAGACGATCTTTACATAGATCACTTCGTCGAGCACCTGCTTTTTCACCACATCGCCGAGGGTGCTGCCGTCCGCGCCGCACACATAAGTCCAGATATCTGTGCCGTAGTAGCGCTCATAATCCCGCCTTGTGGCATCGAGGTAGACCAGGCCCTCGCGGTAGTCTATCTGCTGGTTTCCGATCCGCATCATCACGCCGTCGGACCATTTGGTGCCTTCCGGGTCCTTTTTAAAAAGGCATCCCTGCAAAAGCAGTGAAAATGCAAGGGTTAAGCATATTGCAATTGTTCTGACACTCTTTTTCATCAAAACAGTTCCTTCATGTCGGTAAGAAGATTTTTTATCCTGTCAAAGATCTCCTTGTCGGAGAGCTTTTCGCCCTTTTTCTTTGGCTTCATAACATAGGTGAGATATGCGTTTTCTCCGGGCTCTATCCTTACATCGGGGTTGTGCGCTGTGAGGAACGCGTCAAGGAGTTCAAGCTTCATAGGGCAGCCCTTGTAAAAATTCAGCTTCATGCCCTCACCGCCCTGAACCAGCTGCGTCACGTATACGCTGTGGCACATTGCCTTTATCTGCGCAACGGAAAGCAGGTTCATCACGGATTCGGGCGGCTCGCCGTAACGGTCGACAAGCTCGTCTATCATGTCCATGCGCTCGTCTTCCGTTTCGATCATGGCGATGCGCTTGTACATGTCAAGCTTCTGTGTCTCGTTCTTTATGTATTTATCCGGGATGAACGCGTCGACAGACATTTTTATTGTCGTGTCAAACTCATCAAGCGGCACGCTCTCGCCCTTTGCCTTTCTGATCGCGGCATCGAGCATTTTGCAGTAAAGGTCGTAACCCACTTCCTCCATGTGCCCGCTCTGTTCGGCTCCGAGCACGTTTCCTGCGCCTCTTATCTCCAGGTCTCTCATCGCGATCTTAAAGCCGGATCCCAGATCCGTAAACTCTCTGATCGCCTGAAGGCGCTTTTCCGCGACTTCCTTAAGCACCTGACCTCGCCTGTACATGAGAAAAGCATAGGCCGTCCTTGATGAACGTCCGACGCGCCCCCTCAGCTGGTAGAGCTGTGAAAGGCCCATTTTGTCCGCATCGTCTATAATCATGGTGTTGACATTTGAGATATCAAGTCCCGTTTCGATAATGGTGGTGCACACCAGAACATCTATCTCGCCGCTGATAAAGTCGTACATTATCCTCTCAAGCTGACGCTCGCTCATCTGTCCGTGAGCGCATACCACGTTCGCTTCGGGAACCAACTGCTGCACGAGCGCAGCTCTATCGTCAAGCCCGTTCACACGGTTGTAGACATAGAAAACCTGGCCTCCGCGCGCAAGTTCGCGGTTTATGGCCTCGCGGATCATCTCGTCGCTGTGCTCCATGACAAAGGTCTGGATGGGAAGCCTGTCCACCGGCGGGTCCTCAAGCACGGACATGTCCCTTATTCCCGAAAGGCTCATGTGGAGCGTTCTTGGGATGGGCGTTGCCGTGAGTGTGAGCACATCCACATCTTTTTTGAGCTCTTTTATCTTTTCCTTGTGAGTCACGCCAAAACGCTGCTCCTCGTCCACCACAAGAAGTCCGAGATTCTTGAACTTCACGTCGTCCGAAAGCAGTCTGTGCGTGCCTATCACTATATCGGCGGAGCCGTTTGCCATTCGTTTAAGCGTTTCCTTTTGCTGCGCGGGCGTCCTGAATCGGGACATCATCTCCACATCCAGCCTGTAGGGCAGGGTGCGGCTTGAAAACGTGTTGTAATGCTGCTGCGCAAGGATAGTAGTCGGCACAAGCACCGCCACCTGACGGTTGTCCTGCACGGCCTTGAAAGCCGCGCGGAGTGCGATCTCAGTCTTTCCGTAGCCCACATCTCCGCAGATCAGGCGGTCCATGATGCGCGGGCTTTCCATATCGCGTTTTGTATCCTCAATCGCCTTTAACTGATCGTCGGTCTCCTCGTATGGGAACATCTCCTCAAATTCCCGCTGCCACTCGGTATCCGTGCCGTAAGCATGCCCCTGCTCTCTTGCTCGGAAAGCATAGAGCTGCACAAGCTTTTCCGCGATCTCGGTAACAGCATGCTCAACGCGTGACCTTGTGCGCTTCCACTCAGGCGAGTTGAGCTTATTGATCTTTGGCTTTTTGTCCGCGTCGCCGCTCGCGTATTTCTGTATGCTTTCAAGCCCGGTCGCGGGGATATAGAGCTCGCCGTCCGCATACTCGATCTTTATGTAGTCCTGCGCTTTTTTGTCGTTTTCTCGCTTTTCTATACCGCGGTACACTCCAAGTCCGTTCCTCTCGTGCACCACATAGTCACCGAAAACAAGCTCATGGAGCGAATGTATCTCACGGCCCGTTCCCGCATATTTTTTCTTGTTCTTCTTTTTCCTTGCGCCCGCGCTCTCGCCTTCGGAAAGCACCGCAACGCGAAGATTCGGATATTCAAAGCCTTTTGAGAGCGACCCGCTTATCACCACCACTTCGCCCTGAAGTATCGTGTCCTCCGGATCGTCTGAGAACCTCGCGGGTATCTCATACTGCATGTTCAGCTCGTCGGCAAGCCTTCTCGCTCTTGCCTGTGACGCCGTGACTATCACGGTGCGGTATTTTTTCCGCCTGTAAGCCTCCACGTCCTTGACGAGCATTTCCATTGCGGAGGCGTAGTTGTTTATGGTCTTTACGTTTATTCCGATCTGGTCTTTCACCGGGATCCCGGCAAAACCATAGTCGAGTGTCGATATCACAAGCAGCCGCTTTGCTGCGGCGCGGGCAAATATCTTTTTCGGGTCGAATACCACGTCCGCCTGGGAAGCCAGTATAAATCCCTTTTCCAGACGTCCTATCATGCTCTCCCTGAACTCCGTGATCCCGGTCTCGCCCTTTTCCTTGAGGCGCACCGGCTCGTCAAACACGACAAGCGAATCGTCCCCGAAATAGTCGAGGAACGACACGGTCACATCGGGATAAAAAGAATTCACAAAAGCGTCCACGGATGCGCGGCCCCTGGAATATTCTATGGTCTCTATGGTCTCTTCACAGACACTTTTAAGATGCGCGGCCTCTTCGTTTTTGACATCACGCCTGAGCAGCGCTTCCTGATGCTTTTCTTCCTTGCGGATACGGTCAAAGCCCGCTTCCATCTCCTCGTCAGTGAGCACAAACTCGGTCGCAGGGAAAACAGTCACTTCATCAAGCCTGTCAACAGAGCGCTGGCTGTCCGCGTCAAAGCTCTTTATCTCATCTATCTCGTCCCCGAAAAACTCTATCCTCACGGGCACATCGTCATTCAGCGGGAAAATGTCAAAAATACCGCCGCGCACGGCAAAATCGCCGGGGGCGTCCACCTGCTCCTGCCTCTGATATCCGAGAGACACGAGCTTTACGGAAAGCGCTTTCTCTTCGACCACGTCACCGATCTTAAGCTTTATGACGTTGCTTTTTATCCTGTCAAGCGGGAGGATGCGGTCCATGAGGGCATCAAGGCTCACCACTACGATCGGCGCTTCTCCGGATGCAAGGCTCCTTATTACGCTCATCCTGTTTTTTACGATGGCGTTTCCGTGCACGTCCGCGCTGTAAAAAATGAGGTCTTTTGCCGGGTAGAGATACACATCCTGCGAGAAAAGCTTCATGTCCTCATACACTTCGCGGGCTCTAAGGTCGTTGTAGGTAACAAAAAGAGTGCCCTTGAAATACGGGCTCAGCGCGGCAACAAAATGACACTTTTCGGAGTCCGCAACGCCTGTGAGCGATACGGGCGTGTGCCTTCCGAGAAGTGCCGCCTTGGTTTCGTTATATTCTGCTGATTCGTTTAAAAGGGAAAGAAGTGTGTTCATCAAGATTCTGACGTTTCTTCCGCAGGCTGTTCGGGCGCTTTTTTCTTTTTGTTGAACGCGCTCATTGCCCGCTGTATGTCGCCGGAAACGATCATTTCCACGGCTGTCACTGTGTTTCCGAGGGCTTCCCTCATTTTGGGTTCATCATCTCTGCTGAAGTGTCCGAGCACATAGTCCTTAAGATCCCATTCCTTAGGCTTTTCGCCGACTCCGATGCGCACTCGGGGGAATTTCTCTGTGCCTACGTGCTGTATTATGTTTTTCATCCCGTTGTGTCCGCCCGCGCTGCCGCCTTCTCTTACGCGGATCGCGCCGGGTTCGAGGTTTACATCGTCATAGATCACAATGAGGTCCTCGGGGTCGAGCTTGTAAAACCTCATCGCGTCGCCGATGGCCTCACCGCTCAGGTTCATATAGGTCTGGGGCTTCATGAGGAGTACCCTTTCACCGTTTATGATGCCTTTTCCGACAAGCGCATTGTGTGCCTTTTCGGTTACGCTTATCCTGTATTTGTCGGCTATTGCGGTCACGCCGTCAAAGCCGATGTTGTGCCTTGTTCCGACATATTCTTTTGTGGGATTGCCGAGTCCCGCTATTATCTTCAAAACTGTAACTCTCTTCCTGTCTTTAATAGCCCTTTGTGTAGAGCACGCCGTTTTCGGGGGTTATGCCCTTGTAATAAAAGAGCTCGGAAACGGTGACAAACTGGTAGCCCTTGGCCGAAAGCTCCGCCATTGCGCGCTCTGTGGCATCGTACGACCAGTGATAGAGCGAGTGCATGAGAACGATGTCGCCGTCCTTTGCTTTCATGAGGACTTCATAGGTCTCCTGCTCATTTCTTGGGTCATAAACGTATTTTCCGTCTACCTTTTTCTGTTCCTTACGTCCCTTTTTGTCCCAGTCGTGGGTGTCGACCGACCAGTTTATCATGGGATAAGGAGAATTTTCCATATAAGCGCTGTAGCAGCCGCCGGGCATCCTGATATAACTCGGTGCTCGTCCTGTGATCTCTGCGATCGCCATCGTGCTTTTGTTGATCTCCTGCCAGTATTTCTCTAAATCCTTTTCCTCATCAAAATAGCTTTCGTCATAGAAATAATAGTGGCCGTATGTGTGCGACGATATCTCACAACCTATGTCGCAAAGAGCCCGCAACGTGACATCATAATATCCGTCCCATTCATGAACTCTGTTTCCCAAAGTGAAAAACGTTGCTCTCGCATCGTACTGCTTGAAAAGTTCAAGCAGCCTTTCTTCAACAAACGCATAGGCACCGTCATCGTAGGTAAACGCGACCATTGGCTTGGTCGGATCGAGATCCGTCCTTATATCCGGCAAAGTGCTCTCACCCGACGTTTTTACATACAGGAACGGCTCAGCTTCCGAAAGATCCACAGAATAAGTAAACGACTTGTGAGGCGTGTCGATCAGCGAATTTTCACCAAAGCAGAACACCACTTTGTCACCGTCGATATAGAACATGTCATAGTCCTCGGCGCGGTAAGGGGTGCTGTATTTCACGAAATCGCTCTTTTTGAGCACATCATCAACATCTTTGACATATTCCTGCAGACGCTCTTTTACAACGGCAAGGTAGGACTCGCGAAATGCGGCGCTGCCCTTTATCTCTTCGCCCGTCTCCTTTACATATACCACCGGAACAAGCTTTGACACTCCGTCCTTTGTTACAGTGAACAATGCGGACACATAGTAGCCCGCGTCTTTAAACTCGCATGTGACCTGAGCTCCGGATGCGGAAAGTTCGTTGTACTCAGCGCCGGCAGCAACATCGACCGCAGAGCTCATGTTGCTCATGACGGAAGGCGCCTCTGTGGGTGTCGGTGTGGGCGTGTCGGTGGGTATCGGAGTGTAAGTCGCGGTAGGCGCGGTTGTCGCCGTTGTTTTTACACTTGAAGTCGGTGTCGCGGGTTTTTTGGTATTTTCCGCGTTCTTTGTGGGAACGGCTTCACTCGTTGCTTCGGGTGACGGCGTAAGATCAAACTGTCCGCTCTTCATGCCGTCGGAAAACACCACTGCCAGCAGTATCGCCACCAGTGCAAGGAATATCGCTATCAATATGAACAAGGTTATTACAAGACCTTTATTTGCAGCCTTTTTATTACGGGCCATCTTTACTTTCTCCCCTCGGGGGAATGTTTCCCCTAATCAAACTATTATTGTACATCTTTTTTACCCTAGAGGCAAGCCAAAAATAATCTTGAAACCTGCACGCGAGTCAATGGGGACGGTTCTTTTCGACTCATCCTTGCGGATGAGTCGGAAAGAACCGTCCCCATTGACTCGCCCATTGGCTCATGCATTTACCAGATAAAGATTCCTTTATTGTTTAGCTTTAACAGCGCTTCGAGGTAGTAATAATCGCCGTAGATGATAGGATAATTGTGGTTTTCCTCGTTGTAGCTCGCTGAGCACCTGGTGAGGAGGATGTCATGGTTTTCGTCCTTGTCGACGGTGTTGTCGTAGAGCGCCTTTAAAAGGTCTACCGCCGCGTCGAGGTACTTGTCGCCTATGGCATCGGGAAGAGCCTTTGAAAGCTCGATAAGGCCACATGCTGCAATGGCTGCGGAACAATCGTCTTCAAAATCGCAATCCGCAGGCTGGCAGAAATCGACAGGGATAAGCTTGCTTTCCGGAATATGCGCCATATAGTAATCCGCGATCTTGCGTGAATTTTCGATATATGCGGGGCTCTTGGTGTGCATGTAGCTAAGCGCAAAGCCGTAGATTCCCCAGCTCTGTCCCCTTGTCCATGCCGATCCGTCCTTCATTCCCTGGCCGCCGCGGATGCGCACGAAACTGCCTGTTCTGGGATCAAATTCCACTATGTGTTCACATGAACCGTCGGCCCTCACAAAGTTTTTTGCCGCAGTGTCTGCGTGTGCCATTGCGACCTGTTTAAAACGGGGATCCCCCGTGATGTCGCTTGCACGATAAAGAAGCGGGAGGTTCATCAGACAGTCTATGATGGCCCAGCCCCTGTGGTCATCGGTGCCCCAGTCGTTCCATGCGCGGATGAAGCGCCCGTTCAGATTGAAACGTCCCATGAGGTTTGACGCTGCGAGGAGCAGGCGGTTCTTTGCGGCTTCGCTCTCTGTGAGAATGTAGTCGGCACCTGCCGTGGGAAGCCACTTGAAACCGTTGTCATGATCGAGCATCGTATCGTTCATGAGGCAGCGGTCGAGCTTTGCTTCATATGCCACAGCCTTTTCGCGGATCGATTCGTCCTGTGTGACAGAATAAAGCTGCCAGAGGATACCTCCGAAAAATCCGTTCGTCCACCAATCGATGTTTTCCGACCGGTCATCGTAGATGCCGTCGTGTGCTGTGTAAGGCACCTTTTCACCGACACGTGCCACGGCTTTGGTAAGCTTCGCCACGGCTTCGTCGAGGGCTGTTTTTGCAAAGGTTTCCTGTTCGGGCGTTAAGGTCATGAGATTGTCCTCCCTGTGTTTTATATGTACAGTTGTTTATTACAAAGACCATGTATGACATATTACTACTGTTTTGCGCAAGTTTCAAGAGTCAAAGGGGACGGTTCTTTCTGACTCATCCACCCGGATGAGTCAGAAAGAACCGTCCCCATTGACTCACTTTAACTTGATTTTATTGGATCATTTTTATTCCAGCGTGCCGTCAGCCATGGCTGTTTCGTACGCAGTAAGGATCTTCGTCTGAAGAGCCTCACGTGTCTCAGAGTTGATGGGATGGGCGATGTCTCTGTACTCGCCTTCGCCGGTCTTGCGGCTGGGCATTGCGATGAACAGTCCCTTTTCACCATCGATGATCTTGATGTCGTGAACCACGAATTCGCCATCTATGGTGATGGATGCCACCGCTTTCATCTTCCCTTCCTTTTCGACCTTTCTGATCCTCACGTCCGTAATGTTCATGATGTAAATCCTCCGTTCAGCGTCGTTTGAACGCAATATTTTACTATCCGATGATATATCTTTCTCCCTTTACGACGATGATCTTGGTCTCTCCGTTTTCTCCTATGTAAGTTGAATTTGCCTTGATGGTCGCCCTGCTCTCAACGATGCAGTTCTCAATGTAAGTGTTGTCCCCGATGCGGACATCGTTAAGTATTATGGAGTTCTTGATGGTGCAGTTGTTTCCAATGTAGACCTTCTTAAAGATCACGGAATCCTCGACAATACCGTTTACGATACATCCGCTCGAAACCAGGGAATTTGATACCCTTGCGCCCGGATTGTACTTTGCCGGCGGGTTGTCGTCGATCCTTGAAAACACATCGGGATATTCCTTAAAGAAATAGTCGTGGACGTCTTTTCTCAAGAAATCCTTGTTGGTGTTGAAATACGCCTCAACCGTGGAAATGTTGCTCCAGTAGGTGTCGAGATTATAGGCGTAGATCTTTTTTACATCCTTGTATCGGATAAGGATGTCCTGCACAAAATCGCGCCTGCCCTCTGCCATAGAGCGCTCAAGAAGCTCAATGAGCTGTCTGCGGCGGATGACATAAACGCCTGTAGAAATGATGTTTGACTTGGTTACGAGAGGCTTTTCCTCCATGTCCACGATGCGGTTCTCGTCATCCACTCTTACCACACCGAAACGTGAAACATCCATTCCTTCGGGCATCACCTTTGTGACAACGGTGATGTCGGCACGTTTTTCAATGTGATATTCAAGGACCTTGCCGTAATCAAGCTTATAGACACAGTCACCTGATGCTATCACTACATAAGGCTCATGACTGCTCTTTAGGAAATTAAGGTTTTGCGCGATCGCATCCGCAGTTCCCTGATACCACATGCCGTTGTCCGGCGTGATGGTCGGGGTGAAAACGAACAGACCGCCCTGCTTACGTCCGAAATCCCACCATTTCGAAGAATTCAGATGCTCGTTCAGTGATCTGGAATTATACTGAGTGAGCACCGCAACCTTCTGCACATGGGAATTGGACATGTTGGAAAGCGCAAAGTCAATGGCACGGTAGCTGCCGCCTATCGGCATGGCCGAAATGGCTCTCTTGTTTGAGAGTTCGCGCATCCTGGAGTTGTTTCCGCCTGCTAAAATGATTCCGATCGCTCTCATTCCACGCCACCTGCCTTTATTATATTTTGTCCCGAAGGAAGATATCCGTTGGGATAGTCCTCGGCCTCTGTCACACCGCTTATAGCTGTGTTCTTTCCAACCGTCACATTGTCGGGGATCACGGAATTTTCGCCTATCGCAACAAGGCCTCCTGTGTAGATGGACGGCTTGTCAACGTTCGGCGCCTCATCTCCGATGCCCAGACGCACACCGTTACCGATATTGCATTCCTCTGCGATTATCGATTTATAGATCTCACAGTTGTTTCCGATGGTGGTGGATCTCATTATTATCGAATCGTGAACGACAGTGTTTTCGCCGATCACAACGCCCGGACCGATTATGGATCTGTAGACCTTACCGTAAATTTCCGCTCCTTCGCTCACGATCGCGGTCTCGATGACTGCGCCCGGTGCGATGTACTGCGGCGGGATGACTTCAGTCTTGGTATAGATCTTCCAAAACTCTTCATAAAGATTGAAATCGGGAACGATATCGATGAGCTCCATGTTGGATTCCCAATACGACATGAGTGTTCCCACGTCTTTCCAGTATCCGTTGAACTCATAGGCGAAAATACGTTTTCCGTGCTCATGGCAATACGGAATGACATGCTTTCCGAAGTCGCAGCCCGACTGGTCTTTGAGTGTGATCAGCGCGTCGCGGAGAACCGGCCACGAGAAAATGTAAATGCCCATCGATGCAAGATTGCTTCTCGGATGCTCAGGTTTTTCTTCAAATTCGGTGATCCTTCCGTCATCGTCGGTGATGACGATACCAAAACGGCTCGCCTCTTCAAGCGGAACAGGTATGGTAGCAAGCGTGATGTCGGCCTTGTGAGCCTTGTGGTAATCAAGCACTACTTCATAGTCCATCTTGTAGATATGGTCACCGCCCAGGATCAGGACATAGTCCGGATTGTAGAGCTCCATATAACGAAGATTCTGGAAGATCGCATTTGCGGTACCTGTATACCATTCGGTGTTTGTACTCTTTTCATACGGCGGGAGGATGGATACACCACCCACGTTTCTGTCGAGATCCCACGGGATACCGATGCCGATGTGAGTATTCAGTCTGAGCGGCTGATACTGGGTGAGGACACCCACGGTATCAACGCCCGAATTGATGCAGTTGCTGAGCGCAAAGTCAATGATCCTGTATTTTCCCCCATAAGGAACCGCGGGCTTTGCTATGTCCGATGTGAGGACACCGAGTCTGGAACCTTGTCCTCCCGCCAGAAGCATAGCGATCATCTCTTTTTTAATCACTTCTCCTGTTCCTCCTAATGTGAGCTATTGCGCAAAAATGCGCAATAATAATTATAGCATAGTTGTTGTTTTTTTCAACCGCGTACTCTCCGTTTTCTGAATTATTATAAATATTTAATAAATTACCCACCCCCTGTCACGGCTAAAGATTCCCATTTTCCGTTCCGATATAAAAGGCAGAACAAAACCGGATTGAAATTTTAACGAGGTACGACATGAACATCCAGAATGCTTTCGCTTCATACGGAATAAACAATACAAACACTTCAAACAACAACGTCCCGAGCGGTTCCGGACTCGAGGAGGCTCTTGCCAGGATAGGAAGCGACAAGAGCGGAAAAACATCAAAAGCATCCTTCATGGACAGTCTCCATGCATCCTTTGAAACGGCAAAGATCACGCAGGATTCCGCAACGACCTCCGATCTCTATTCAAAGAATTTTGGTATCGATGACAATTCATCGATATCCAATTTTGATGAAAAAAGTGACGCCGAAAAGAATCAGGAACACCTCGACAATGTTTCAAACAGGATGAGCACCGATGACATGGAAACCCTCGTAAATGAGGGATTTGACGTGGCCGGAATGACCGCAGAAGCGCTCGACGCCGCATTGGAACGCATCAAGCTTCAAAAGGAAGTTTTTAACGATGCGGTTCAGGCTCAGGTACAGGATATCCGCGACGACCGCGAGGCTGTCATCGCACAGGCCATTGCCGCGCTTCCCGGTGACGCAAACGCCGCAAGGATAGCAGACAAGCTTCTTAAAGCAAACCTTCCCGTCACCGAGGCTAACTTAAGAAAAGTGGCGGAAGCCGTAAACATGACGGCAGGCCGCACGAGCGTTTCCGCCGCAGAAGCGGAATACCTTATAAGAAACAAGCTCGCTCCCACCATCGAAAACATATACGAAGCAAAATCGGCCGCTCTTTCTGGGTCACAGAAGGAAAAGACGCTTACCGACGCCGCATGGGCACAGCTCGAGCCCACCGTGAACCACATGCTCTTCCAGGCGGGACTCCGCTCGGGAAAGCAGATGATGGACGCCGCAAAGGCCTTCATCAGAAAGGATATCCCGTTAACCTCGGAAAATCTCCTTTCCTTCAGCAAGATCACATCCATAAAGCTCAGCCTTGAAGATGTGCTCACGCGCTCAGTGGACGCCATTTCCGTGGGTCACGATCCCAAGAACGCAAATCTTCTCAACGCGACCGACAGACAGGTCCGCCAGCTCATAAAAAACAACAGCCAGGTAACGAATGAAGGCATAGACCTTGCGGTTGCCAAAAAAGCCGCTCAGACAGGAAATTACGATCCCGAAAAGATCGAGCTTTCCCTTTCCGACCTTCACGAAGCCCAGGCAGACGCCGATCGTCACGATCCCGCTTCCTACGAGCTTCTTGACAGATACAATTCCATCGCGCCCGGTGACGCCGCTTCCATCAAGGCGCGCAGACAGCTCGAGGAAGTAAAGGCAAAGATGACCTTTGAAGCAGGATACCGCCTTGCAAAGGAAGGCATCCGCATCGATACCGTTTCGATGAACAGGCTGATCACCGACCTCAAAGTCCTTGAAAACCGTTTCTATTCCGGCTTCTTCACGGAAGCGGGAATGAAGCCCGGCACATACTCGGAAAGCGACGTGGATCTGTTAAAGGATACCACGCAAAAGCTCGCAGAGATCGAAAAGATGCCCGCGACGCTTATTTACGATACCGTTGACAGAGCCGACAAGATGAGCATCTCTTCCCTTTACCAGGAAGGCACCGGCGATGCCGCAAAACGCGCATTCAGCAGATATTCACAGACACTTGAGACCGTTCAGACCGCTCCGGACGCAAAATACGGCGATTCCATAGAAAAAGCGTTCCAAAATGTTGACAGCCTGTTAAAGGAAGCCGGCATCGCGGCAACTCCCGAAGCACGCCGCGCCACAAGGATTCTGGGCTACGCCTCCGCAGAGATCAATGCGGAAAACATCACAAAGGTCGAAGAGTATGACAAAAAGCTGCAGGACGTTTTCACAAATCTCCATCCCGCAGTGACCGTCCGCCTGATCCGCGACGGTATCAACCCGCTCACTTCAACACTTGACGAGCTCAACAAAAAGATCACCGAGATAAAGGACAAAGAAGGCATCACGACCGATGACAACTTCTCCAATTTCCTTGTAAATCTCGACAAAAAGGGCGACCTTTCCGCATCGGAGAGAGACGCTTATATCGCGATCTACCGCGCTCTTCACCAGATCCAGCAGTCGGAAGAGCCCGCAGTGGGACAGGTGTTCCGCTCAGGACAGGAGCCCACACTCCACGGACTTCTCACCGCTGTACGCTCCGGCAAGTTCACAGGAACAGAAACACTCATAAACGACACTTTCCAGGCCGTTTCCAAGCTTTCGACCGACGTTGACAAGATCGAAAACAAGATCCGCGCAGGTCTTTCAAAACCTTCGGCTGTTTTGCCCGAGACGGTTAACAAACAGGCCGAAGCTGCCGATAATGTTATCAGGGAACTTTCGGAAGACAGACGCTACACCGCGGAAGAGTGGATAACAAACATCCGCGACCTTGCGGCCACCGGCGAGAACGCGACCAGGTTCCTCGAGGATTTCAACATCCTCACCACCATGGAAAACATCACCGCCGCAAAGGAAATGCTCGGCGGCAACAACGAGATCTACCACAACTGGAAAAAATACAAAACACTTGCAACAGGCGAAGCAGGCGTTCTTCCCGACTTTATCGACAGCATGAATTCCGAAGAGGAAATGGAAGCCGCTTTCAAGAGCTTTGCCGATGAGACCAAAAACATAAAATCCATTCTCCAGCGCGATCCTTCGATGACAAAGCTCGATGTGAAAGCATTAAAGAAAATGGATGTGGGCGTCCGCTTCATCAACCGTCTCGGAAAGCGCCAGTTCTATTCGATCCCCGTTGATACAGGCGAGGACATCGTGAGCATGAACGTGACTATCCTGAACAACGAAGCGGAATCAAGCTCAAAGGTAATGGTATCCGTACCCACTTCTTCGATGGGTCTCATAAGAGCCGAGGCCTCGATCGAAGACGACCAGATGAAATGCTTTATCTCGGGCGATTCCCGTGAAGGCATGGAGAGATTGTCCGAACGTCAGCTGAACCTTTTTGCGGACCTCGCCGCAAACGGGATCTCAATAGGGCGCATCTTCTACGGCACAGAGGAAGTTCCTTCCGACAGATACGCCTACAAGACCGGCGGTCTCTACGCCGACAAGCCCGAAGGAGAGCCGACCAACCCTTCAAACGAACTCTATCGTATCGCAAAAGTATTTGTAACACATGTAATGCAGACAGACAGGAGCTAAAATATGCGTATAAACCACAACATTTCAGCACTTAAGATCAACAACATCCTTTCCGGAAACGACAACGCGCTGAGCAAGAGCCTTCAGAGGCTCTCGTCCGGATACCGCATAAACTGCGCTGCCGACGACGCCGCAGGTCTTGCCATTTCTGAAAAGATGAAAACACAGATCGCGGGTCTCAATCAGGCCTCAAGAAACGCATCAGACGGCATTTCCGTTATACAGACCGCCGAAGGCGCTTTGATCGAAGTGGAAGAAATGCTTCAGAGAATGCGTGTACTTTCGGTACAGGCCGCAAACGGAACCTGCACGGACGAAGACCGCGCAACTCTCCAGGAAGAGGTCGTACAGCTTAAGGAAGAGATAAACCGTATCTCCACCACAACAGAGTTCAACACCAAAAAGCTTTTGAACGGCACCGTCGACAGACGTTCCTATTCAAGCGCAGAGAGCGTTTCCCTGGTTTCTCTTTCCGATTCCGTATATGTCGGAAGCTATTCCATGAACATCGGAAACGAGCCTTCACAGGCCCTGCTCCGCACTCAGCTTTCAAGCAACACCGCTCCCGCTTCGGGCACGATCTATGTGAACGACCAGGCAATCGACATCTCCGAAGGCCAGAGCCTTGACCAGATCATCAGCGCCCTCCGCAGCGGCTGCGGCGACAACATCGAGATCTCTCTCACAAATGACACCGAAGATCCCGACGCTCCCGCAGGTTACACCGTAATAGACACAAACACTGCTTCAAGCAATCTTTCCACTTCCTATCTCACTTTCCAGACAAAGGATTTCGGAAGTGATTCGAAGCTCTCCGTAAGCTGCACAAGCTCAGAACTTGCGCACGCGCTCGGAATCTCCACCTACGGAAGCAACGCATCCGGCACCAATACATCGGTAACCCTGTATTACACAAACGATACAAACTATCCCGATTCTTCATTCGCAAGGACAGCGACCGTCGTGACCGACGGAAACTATGTTACCGTAAAGGACAGCAGCGGATTTGAGATGAAATTCTGCACCGAGGGCTACACGGGAGACGTTACCGTTACCGTATTAAAGGCCGGCCCCATGACCCTCCAGATAGGCGCAAACGAAGGCCAGACCATGGAAGTCCGCATCCCCAGGATCGACACGGTTTCACTCGAGATCGGCGACGTGGATATCTCCACACAATCCGGTGCTTCCGAAGCGATCACCGTATTTGACAAGGCGATCAACATCGTTTCGTCAACACGCGCAAAGCTCGGCGCATACCAGAACAGACTCGACCATGCCATCAATTCCCTCGACACCTCAGCGGAAAACCTCACCGAGGCGCTCTCACGAGTTATCGATACCGACATGGCATCCGAAATGTCACAGTATACACAGTATCAGGTACTGGTACAGGCTGCGACCTCAATGCTCTCACAGGCAAACGAGAGACCGCAGAATGTGCTCAACCTCCTTCAGTCATAATATTTTTAAGGATAATCTCTCAATATGACCCGTGAACAGATCAAAGATTTTACATTACGAATATCGGAAGCCAACTCCTGCGACCTCATCGTCATCCTGTATGACTGCGTCCTGACCGACGTATCGAACGCAAGAGCCGCTTTCAAAGAGGGCTGCACCGATGCATACCGCAGCGACCTCGGACATGCCATGCGCTGCCTGAACGAGCTCCTTCGGTGCCTGGATTTTTCTTTCCCTCTTTCCTACGATCTGGGAAGCCTCTACACTTTCCTGAACCGTCAGATCTCCTATGCGACGGCAGGAAACCACCTTGAGGCGCTCGACATCGTGGACGAAGTGATCAACAGGCTCCGCGCCTCCTTTGCAACGATCGCGAAGGACGATCCCAACGGCCCGATGATGAAAAACACCCAGACAGTTTATGCAGGTCTCACCTACGGAAAGGGTTTCCTTAACGAAACCTACGTCGATCCTCGCGATTACAATCGCGGCTTTAACGCATGACTTCCTCGTAGCTGAACTATTATACAAAAAAGAACTGCTTCCCATAAAGGCTGACCATCCACAGCCGGGAGGCAATTCTTTTTTTTGTGCTTATATACTTTTTATATTCTTATATATTTTTATATACTCCTATATACTTTTCCGTCAAAAAAACGCCCGGGAGTTTGGGTTCCCGGGCGGTGGCATGTAAAACCGAACTTCCATGCCGGCGCGGATGCGCCAAGTTTTCGGCAGAGATGCTGTAAATTTGCATTTTCTTGTAGACCGAAACCATAAACGATAACCCATGATAAATAACGGGATAACCGGGGAACGCCAACATTGAACCTGTGGTCATATGCCCATAGCAATGACTGTTGATCTAAAAGAGTGCACCTGCCCGGAAAAACCGCATGGCGGCAGTTTTCAGATATTCACATCAAACTCAACGGTCTGGTTGTACTTGTCAAGCGCGATCTGCATCTCCGAGATCTCGGCATCGATACGCTCATACTCACGCTTTACAACATCCAGGTCGTAGTTGATGTACTCATACTCCGGCGCCGTCTTCTTTGCGGAGTACATACCCGAGTTGATCCTGGTCTTCGCCTGCTTTTTACGCATCATGTCAAGCGAGAACTTGCGCTTGTTAAGCTGCGCCATCTTCACAAGTATCATGTCGGCGGTCATTGTGGTGTTTCCGACCTGAATCTCGTTTGTGCTGTTGCTTACATTGATGGCATGCTTGATCTTCAGGATTTTCTCATCGATCTCAGCGATGTTTCCCGCCACCTCTTCATAATTGTACTCAGGGATCACAGGCTCCTCATCCAACGCCGCGATATACGTGCAGCCTTCCCTTTCCTTCTCCGCCCAAAATTCCTTATCGTCATTCAACTTTCTAAGTACCTTGTTTGCATATGCAGACGTCATCTTTGCCATTTTCAGTTCCTCCTTTAACGGATACTCTTCTCCAGGTTTGTTTCCCATGCGCAGATTATAGCACGAACAATACGATATGTCATTAAACCCTTAGTTCAGATTCTCCCCCCCAGCGACCAGAAAGTTTTCACGGTAATGCAAAGCCTGTGGCCGCATGCCTGTAGCGGTTCTATACCTCATGCACATTCTCTGACCGAGCGGTCACAACCACCACCCAATAACGATCTCAGGTCCCGCGAGTGTCGGCCAAATGTGCAGGAGGCTATAGACCGCGAAAGGCATGCGCACCACAGACAACGCATGCCTCAAAAACTCCCATCCCGGGAGCGCCCGGTTTTCTTTTTCTCCCCTACTTCATTCTCCAATAATACGCCGTATATCCTTGCAGAAGGCTTCCACCCGTGAAATCGTGCTCCGTCCCCGTGATCAGCTCATCCGCAAACTGCCGCCCCGCATCGAAATACGCCATATAAGGCTCACTGTCGATATTTATCGCGACCAGCACCCTTTCCCCATCACAGGCCCTTTCAAAAACGCACTGCTTATTCGTGAGAAGAAGGCTCCGCATCCCGCCGTAATTCAGTGCATTGCTGTTTTTCTTTGCTTCCGAAAGACGCGAGATATACTCCGAAAGCTCATTCCATTCAGGCCTTTCAAAGCACGGTCTGAGCGCAGGATCCCCCTGCGATTTGTCGCCTTTCGCGCCCCATTCGCTCCCGTAGTACACACAAGGGATCCCAGGCATTCCAAAAACAAGCGCATACGCCATAGGAAGCAGACGCTCATTGTTCAGCACACTCGCAAGCCTTGTGACATCATGATTGTCCGCAAAAGAAAGCAGATGCGATCCGCGCGCCACAGTCCAGTCCTCCGGCCCGAAAAGCCTGAGCAGCGAATGTATTATCTCAAACATATTGCTGCTGTTGAGCGCAGAATATATCCCCTTGTAGCACTGATAATCCGTAAGCGAGTGAATGCCCATTTCGCTCAGCATCCTGCCATATTCCCCGTGCAGCGCCTCGCCCACAAGGAAAAAGTCCTCTTTCTTTGAATCGCAGAAACCGCGCAGTTCCCGCAAAAATCCCCTGTCGATCGAGTAGGCGACATCCAGCCTCAGCCCGTCTATTCCAAATTCCCTGATCCACATATCAACCGCATCAAAGATATGCTGCTTCACCGCCGGATTCCACAGATTCAGCTTCACCAGGTCGTAGTTTCCTTCCCAGCCCTCATACCACAGGCCGTCGTTGTACGGCGAGTTTCCATTGAAATCTATCCTGGCAAACCAGTCCTTGTACTGCGATCCTTCTCTCTTTTCAAGCACATCACGGAACGCCCAGAAGCCTCGCCCCACGTGATTGAACACACCGTCGAGCACCACTTTTATCCCGTTTTCATGGAGCGCATCACAAACCCGCTTGAAATCCTCGTTCGTTCCAAGCCGTGTATCTATCTTGAAGAAATCCCTGGTGTTGTACCCGTGCGTATCCGATTCAAACACAGGGCAGAAATACACCGCATTCGCTCCAAGCCGCTTGATATGCGGTATCCAGTCGATCACCTTCAGGATCCTTTTCTCCGGCTTTCCGTCGTTTTCAAACGGAGCTCCGCAAAATCCAAGAGTATATATCTGGTAAAAAACGCTTTCATATGCCCACATGTCATTATCCTCCCGTAATCCTACCTTACTCAACCAGATTATATAGAAAAACAGCGTGCTTCACAATACATAAAACGTATAAATTTCATGTGTATGCTTGCCCATTGAAACACATAAATAAAAATGTTTTACACGTTCTATTGACATTTTAGGTCAATAGTGTATAATATGTGACACTAGGGTGTCCGATTCAAACGAATCCTTTTACATTTTGTGTAATTGGGTTATGAAGTCCACTCTCTTATGTTGTTTCCGTTTGAATAAAATATGAGGAAATTTCTACACTTTTGAAGGCTATCGGGTGAAAATATATGAATAAAGACCGCCTATATGGTTTGCTCTTCATACTGGTTTTCCTGTGTATCTGCATTTTGGGAGTATCGGTTATCGTTTTGTCGCAGAAAAGCGTAGATCAAAGAATCTACTCAGCGGAAGATATCGGTATAGAATCTTTTATAACCTCGCCGGGTGCGGTTGTTTACGTGGGATTCCATAACACGCCTTATGAAGAAAAAGAGATCTTGGACTCCGATCATTTATCATCCTTTAACGAACTGCTAAACGAGGGCTGTTATCAGGCTGCTCCGCAGCTTGATAAACTCAATAAAACACAACCTGGGGACAATGTATATTATTATATCAGGTATAGCTTGGGCGAAGATCGGTTATATATCCACGTAAGCGGTGATGCGCTTGTCGTCTCAGTAAACGGAAACCAAAAATATTATTATTCCAACATAACGTCAAAAGTGAAAGACCTGATAGTTTCCGAATACAAAAAAGAGGCTAACTGAATCCAAAAAAACAGACCGCACTTCACAATAAGTGCGGTCTATATTTTATCGTTATTTAATTGTCCACGGGACTGCGGGTGATTCCCTCAGACTGCGGTGGGACCCGGTCTGTAGCTGGAAACGGTGGCGTCGCTGTAATTTACGCGGATACGCCCGCTTTCAAGGAAAACTCTCGTTATCCTGCCGTGATTTACGGTAACTTTCTTGCCATTGAACGATACACGCTCTGCCGAATACAAAGCATCTGTGAGCGCTGTCTTCCGGTCTCTCGGATCCTGCATAAAAACCCTCTTTCTAAATATGAATCACCATTGACTCTTTGGACACTTGTATTGTATCAATGAATCCTGAAAGAAGGAAATTAATCTTCCTAATAAGATTGATTAGGTGTGATGATGATGCAGACAAAATGCCACGTCAGCCATCGATCTGAATGAAACGCTTCTCAGGAACCTTGTTGACGTCCTTCTTCGGAACATCTATCGTGAGCACGCCGTTCCTGTATTTCGCCTTGATGTCCTCCTGAGTAACGCCCTCGCCGACATAGAACGTCCTGCTGCAGGAACCCGAATAACGCTCTTTTCTGATGTATCCGGTCTTATTGTCGCGCTCTTCCGTCTCGTTCTTGTGCTCTGCGGTGATGGTGAGATATCCGTCCTTCACTTCGCCCTTGATATTCTCAAGCTCATAGCCCGGAAGATCCACAGCCAGCTCATATCCGTTCTCGGTCTCCCTGACATCCGTGCTCATAAGCCTCTGTACGGGCTTTTCAAAATGACGGGGTTCAACTTCCCTTGTTCCGAAAAGGTCATCAAAAAAACTATCATTAAACAATGCGGGTGTAAACATAACTCTACCTCCTGTGATCATTCGTGTGTGGCCTGCTTTTAATGCCCGGCCGTTTTTCTTTGTTCTGGTGTCATTATATCACCGTTATTAGCACTCGTCAATAGTGAGTGCTAATAATTTTTCAATAATCCCGTTTTTTCGTTTCCAAAATCGGGCCAAAACCCTATTGATAAGCGTATTTTATCGGATTTATTAAAAAATTATAAACTCAAACTGATTGAATACTGACAACTATAGGCGTACAATAACTGTGTTATATAATTCGATCACAAAAAATGAAAGTGAGGAGATTATGTTAGAGAAATTTTTCCAGCTCAAGCAAAACCGGACTGACGTAAAAACAGAAGTCATCGCCGGTGTCACCACGTTTATGACCATGGCCTATATCCTGGTCGTAAACCCCAACATCCTGTCCGCTTCGGGAATGAACCCCCAGGCCATTCTCATCGCGACAGCGCTTGCATCCTTCATCGGAACCATGTGCATGGGACTTATGGCAAATTATCCCTTTGCTCTTGCTCCCGGACTTGGCCTCAACGCTTACTTTGCTTACACCGTTGTACTCGGAATGGGTTACACCTGGCAGTTCGCACTGTTCGCAGTACTTGTTGAAGGCGTCATCTTCATTGCTCTCTCGCTTACCAATATCCGCGAGGCCATCTTCGATGCCATCCCGCTCCAGCTTAAGAAGGGCATTTCCGTTGGTATCGGCCTCTTTGTAGCGTTCATCGGACTTGAGAACGCAGGCATCGTTGTAAACAGCGACGCAACACTCGTTACCGTTACCAAGTTCTCCGGCGAGAACTTCCGCACCACCGGTATCGCAGCAATCCTTGCCCTCATCGGCCTCATGATCATCGCCATCCTTCATGTAAAGAAGGTTAAGGGCTCCATCCTCATCGGCATCGTTGCCACCTGGATAATCGGCATCATCTGCCAGCTTACAGGTCTTTACAAGGGCGCAAGCCTTCTTCCTTCATGGAGCAGCTTTTCTTTCTCCGCTATCGGAGAGACCTTCGGAGCATGCTTCAGCGCTGAGGCTTTCAAGAACATCAAGATCCTTGACTTCGTTGTCATCATGTTCTCATTCCTGTTCGTAGACGTATTTGATACACTCGGAACCCTCATCGGCTGCGCTTCCAAGGCTGACATGCTCGATAAGGACGGAAAGCTTCCCCGCATCAAGCCTGCTCTCCTTTCCGACGCTATCGCAACCTGCGCAGGTGCCGTACTCGGTACTTCCACAACAACGACCTTCGTTGAGAGCTCCGCAGGCGTTTCCGAGGGCGGCCGCACCGGTCTTTCCGCAGTGGTTACCGGTCTCCTGTTCCTTGTATCCGTAGCGCTCAGCCCCATCTTCATCGCGATCCCGAGCTTTGCAACAGCTCCCGCGCTGATCTTTGTAGGCTTCCTTATGTTCTCTGCAGTCGTTGACATCAAGTTTGACGATCTTACAGAAGCTATCCCCGCATACATCGCGCTTCTTTCAATGCCTCTTCTTTACAGCATTTCCGATGGTATCGCATTCGGCACCGTATCCTATGTGATCATCAACCTCTGCACAGGAAAGGCAAAGAAAGTTTCCCCTCTCATGTATGTACTGGCGGTACTCTTCATCCTGAAATACGTATTCCTGTAAAGGATCGTTCATTTCCAAAACACGGGCAAAAAAACAGGCGGGAGCTCAATTTAATGAGTTCCCGCTTTTTTTGTACCGTTTAAGATCTCTGTATTTTATCGCCCTTGGCCTTTACCGGTCCCGTGGAATATCTCACGACAAGCTTTGCGCGGAGCAAAAGCTTTGACATCGACACTCCCCTGATAAGGCCGTCAAGCATCAGAGCTGCGCTCTTTCCGAGGTTTGTCCTGTCCTGGCGCACTGTGGTAAGAGGCGGATCAAGCTCTTCTGCGACCGGAAGATCGTCAAAGCCGATCACGGAAACATCCTCCGGAACGCGATACCCCAGTCGTCCGAGCTCGTTCACCACGCCGCTTGCAATGAGGTCGCTCGCGCACATCACTGCCGTCGCGCCGTTTTTTACAAAGCCGGAAACATAGGTCTTTGCGCAGTCCGGAACATAGTAACCGTAGGCCACAAGCCTCTCGTCCACGGGAAGGTCGTTTTCTGCCATGCTCTGACGGAATGCCGCTTCTCTCTGCTCGGATACCATGGAGTTTTTCGCTCCGTTAAGGAATGCGATCCTGGAATGACCGAGCTTTGCAAGATGTTTCACAGCCTGCGCTATGCCTTCCGCGGAATCCGTGCCGACATAGCCGACATGCTCATTGTGAGGGATGAAGTTGTCGAGGAGCACCGTCGGAACGGTGGTCTTTTCAAGCTGCGTGATCCAGTCGTCATGCAGGGTAAACCCGAGCAGAAATGCGCCCGCATAGCTGTTTTTCAGCATATAGCTGTCATATTTTTCAAGTGATCTGAAATTAAGTCTGGAAGGCTCTATCACAACCTCCCAGTTTCTGCTTATCGCGGCCTTTTTGAAGCCGTTTACGATGTCATAGCCAAACTGCTCTATCGTTTCAAATTCCATATTTCCGCTGTCCACAAAAACGCAGACTTTTGCCGTTTTTGTGCGCTTTATCTTTTTAAGGGAATATCCCATCTCGACAGCGGTGTCAAGCACCAGCTGCCTGGTCTCCTCGGAAATGTCCTCAGCACCGTTCAGTCCCTTAGAGACCGTGCTCACGGCTATTCCCAGTTTTTCGGCTATGTCCTTTATGGTTACCATTTTCCAAAATCCCGCTCACGCGGGCATCCTCCGTTACTGTCTTTCCGATAACATCCTGTATTTCACCGGCTTTTGGATGGGCTGGTAGGAAGGACGGATTATCTTGTCCTGGTTTATCAGCTCCTCAAGCCTGTGCGCGCTCCAGCCCGCCACGCGTGCCATCGCAAAAATGGGCGTAAAAAGCTCCGCAGGAAGGTCGAGCATAGAATATACAAAACCACTGTAAAAATCCACATTCGCGCTGACACCCTTGTAAATACGGCGTTCCTCGGCGATAACACGAGGAGCCAGCGTTTCCACCATGGAATAGAGCGCATAGTCATCATCCCGCCCTTTTTCGTGAGCGAGCTGCTCCACAAAGCCTTTGAATATCTGCGCTCTGGGATCCGAGATCGAATAGATCGCGTGGCCCATTCCATAGATCAGGCCCTTTTGGTCAAAAGCCTCCTTGTGAAGGAGTTTCAGGAGATATTCCCTGACCTCCGCTTCATCCGTGAGGTCCGAGACATTCTTTTTCATATCGGCAAACATCTGCACCACCTTGATGTTTGCGCCGCCGTGCTTCGGGCCTTTGAGCGACCCGAGCGCCGCTGCCATCACCGCATAAGTGTCAGAGCCCGACGAAGTCACCACATGAGTGGTAAAAGTGGAGTTGTTACCACCACCGTGTTCCGCATGGAGCACAAGCGCTATGTCAAGGATCTTTGCTTCGAGCGGGGTATATTTCTTGTCCGGACGAAGAAGCCTCAAAATGTTCTCCGCGGTCGAAAGCTTGGGGTCGGGTTTGTGTATGTAAAGGCTTTTGCCTTTTTCGTAATGATTATACGCCTGATATCCGTATACCGCAAGCATGGGAAAAACGCTGATCAGCATGATGCACTGTCTCATCACATTTTCAAGCGAAACATCGTCTATGGTCTTGTCGTAGCACGCAAGCGTGAGCACGCTCCTCGCAAGAGTGTTCATCATGTCCTTGCTCGGCGCCTTCATTATCACGTCCCTCACAAAGTTTCTGGGAAGCGTGCGAAGATGGGACAAAAGCGCCGTAAAGCGCTCAAGTTCCTCATTGTCCGGAAGTTCTCCAAAGAGCAGGAGATATGTCGTTTCTTCAAAACCAAACCTGTTGTCGCGGCTGAATCCGTCGCAGAGATCCCGCACATCTATACCTCTGTAGCGAAGTATCCCGTCGCACGGGACCGACTTTCCGTCCACTGTTTTTGAAGATATTATCTCCGAGATCCTGGTGAGTCCGGTGAGGACACCTTTGCCGTTTATGTCTCTTAGTCCGCGTTTAACATCGTATTCACCGTAAAGTGCCGGGTCTATAACGTTGTTTTCTCCGCATTTTGCCGCAAGCTCATCAAGCTCCGCCATGTTTCTCGTAATCATCCTGTCCAAAAAGAACCTCCTCTCGTGCTGTGTCATTAAGTAAACCCAAAAAAGCCACCCGTCGAAAAACGGATGGCTTATTTTATCAGAAAACATGTATGTGCGTCAATATCGCAGGCTATGCGATATCTTCCTTCTGTGCGGTGTAGAGATGGTAATAATCGCCGCGTTTTGCCATGAGCTCGTCATGTGTGCCGCACTCGGTGATACCGCCGTCGGAGATGTACATTATCTTGTCGCAGTTTCTGATGGTGGAAAGACGGTGCGCGATGATGAAGCTGGTGCGGCCCTTCAGCATTGCGTTAAGGCCCTGCTGCAGAGCGCGTTCCGTCTGAACGTCGATACTGGATGTCGCTTCGTCGAGCACAAGTATCGCAGGATCCGAAAGGAGCGTCCTCGCAAAGGAAATAAGCTGCTTCTGGCCCTGGCTGAGAAGGGAGCCTCTCTCCTTTACCTCGGTCTGATAGCCGTCCTGCATATTCTCGATAAAGCTGTCGGCGCAGACCGTTTTGCTCGCTTTCTTTATCTCATCAAGCGTCGCGTCGAGCTTTCCGTAGCGGATGTTGTCCTCGATCGTCCCCGAGAAAATGAAGCTGTCCTGCAGCATTATACCCATCTGGGATCTCAGGGATTTGAGCGTCACCTTTGAGATATCCTGCCCGTCGATCAGCACTCTTCCGCTGTCGACATTGTAAAATCTTGAAACCAGGTTCACTATCGTTGATTTTCCCGCGCCGGTAGGTCCTACAAGCGCAATGCTCTCGCCGGGCTTTACCGTGAAGGATACGTCATGAAGTATCTCTTTTCCGGGCTCATAGCTGAAATGCACGTTTTCAAACACGACTTCGCCCTTAATGGGAGGAAGCTCCGTTGCGCCTTCGCAGTCGTCAACGGTCACGGGCTCGCCCATGGTCTCAAAAATCCTCTCGAGATATGCCATGTTGTTGATGAAGCCGTTGAAAATGTTTCCGAGGTTCATTATGGGCTGCCAGAACCTGCTCGCATAGCTGGAGATTGCGATGATGGTACCGAGCGACTTGTTTCCGGCTCCAAAGACGACCAGACCGAAAATGAAGATCGCCGCTCTTACGAGCACGGAAATCGTGTCGATGCCGGGCCATACAAGGCTGGAGTAGGAAACCGCGCTCATCCAGGTCTTTTTGCAGTCATTGGAAAGCCCCGCAAAGATCTCGGCATTCTCGTCCTCACGCGCAAAGATCTGCGTGATCCTCGCGCCCACTATGTTCTCCTGAAGATAAGCATTGAGGTTTGAGTTTTTGTTTGATACCGCGCGCCATGCTTTTCTCTGCTTGTTCTTTATCCAGAACATGAACACGGCAAGCACAGGCACACCGCAGAGCACCACTATTGAAAGCTGCACGTCGGTCGCAAACATAAAGCCAATGATGAACACAAGGTTCATGATCTCGAGCACCACGTTGATCAGTCCGTTTGAAAGCATGTCGGAAACGGAGTTTACATAGTTAACCACGCGGATGAGTATCTTTCCGTGCGGTCTGTCATCGTAATACTGGAAAGGAAGCTTCTGGAGATGTGCAAAAAGGTCCTTTCTTATGTCGTAAATGATGTTCTGGCTCACGTTTACCATCGTTCGCGAACGGATGGTGGAAAACACAACGCTCACCACAAACACCAGCGCAAGCAGGCCTACCAGGAGATAGAGGTAATTGTAGTCCTTCTGAGGCACGGCTTCGTCGAGCACCTTCTGTGTGATCTTCGGCGCCATGAGCGATGTCACGCCCGCGATCCCCGAAAAGATCATCGCGGTGATCATGTATTTCAGATATTTTTTGATATAAGCTCCGGCAAGGAGAAGGTGACGAATGTTAAATTCTTCCTCGTAAGCCTCGTCCACCTTATAGGTGTTCTTCTGTCCCGCAACGTGCTCTTCACGCATGTTGCCGGCTTTTAAGGTCTTCTTTTTGTTTTCTGCCATCACTCCTCACCTCCCGTCTGAAGCTTTACAAGTTCGCTGTAATAGCCGCCCTTCTTTATCAGCTCTTCATGGGTGCCGCTCTCTGTGATCCTACCATCCTGGAGCACCAGGATCTTGTCGGCAAATTTTGTGGTGGAGATACGCTGTGCGATGATTATCTTTGTGCACTTGAAATCAAGCTCGCGGAGCGAATGCTGTATCTCTTTTTCCGTTTCCATATCCACAGCGGAAGTCGTGTCGTCAAGGATAAGGATCGACGGCTCCACCGCAAGCGCACGTGCAAGCGAGATCCTCTGTTTCTGGCCTCCGGAAAGTCCCACGCCGCGCTCGCCGACTATGGTGTCATAGCCCTCGGGCATTTTTGAGACAAAGTCGTTTGCCGAAGCATAACGCGCAAATTTCACCACACGCTCGGGAGTGAGATGCATCACGCCGTACGCGATGTTTCCTTCGATGGTATCCGAATAGAGCAATACATCCTGCGTAGCGAGACCGATGTGCTTACGAAGCTCGTGAAGCTTGTAGTCGCTCACGTTCACACCATCGATCAGGACTTCACCGGCAGTGGGCTCATAAAATCTCGGTATAAGGTGGATGAGCGATGTTTTGCCGCATCCCGTTTCACCCATGATCGCCACTGTCTCACCGGGCTCCGCCGTAAATGAGATATCCTTTAACACCGGAAGTTTCCCGTCGGAATACATAAACGAAACATGCCTGAACTCTATCTTTCCCTTGAAAGGCTCGGGATGGCTCACCGCATTGGGCTTGTCCACGATCTCGGGCTCGGAGAAATAGATCTCCATTACCTTTGCAGAGGATGCCGAGAAACGCTGGAATTCGTTCATGATGCCGCCCAGCTGTCTCATGGGGTTCGCAATGGCCCAGATGAGGCCGGAGAACGCCACATATTCACCCATGGTGAGGCTGCCCCTGATGAGGAAAATGCCGCCCACCAGCAAAAGGATGACCGCAAGGAGGTTTGCGCAGCTCTCGATGTAAGGATAGTACCTGAGCCAGGTCCTCTGTGTTTCTTTGTTGGTATCGCGGAAATCGGCATTTGCCGCATCAAATTTTTCGATCTCGTAGTCTTCCCTCGCAAACGCCTTGACCACGCGGTTTCCGGAAATATTTTCCTGTGCGTAAGTGTTCATGTTTGCAAGCTTTTCACGAAGCGCTTTGTGACGCGGAGCCACATCCGCGCGGAATTTCACGATGATCCCGAGGAGCACGGGAGACATTATCATCACCGAAAGCGCAAGCTTCCAGTTCATGATGAAAAGATATACCGCAGTCGCCGTGTAGAGCGAAAACGCTTCGACTATCATTCTTGTGACCCACGCCACCATGTGCCTCACGGCATCAAGGTCACCCGTGACTCTTGTCATCAGGTCACCAGTGCGGTAGGTGGAATAAAATTTCATATCCTGACGCTGGATCTTGTCATACAGGAAATTCCTGATGCGGTAGAGCGTCTTCTGTGAGGTGTACTCATAGGCCATGCAGTCCAGATATACCAGTATTACCCGGACGACCGTAACAACGACCATGAGTATGATCAGGGTGTAAAAAAGATCCGTGTTCTCTGTCAGATTCTTTCTCGCATCTTCTCCGGTGAGGAAGTTGTCCACTATCTGAGCACTAAAATACGGAACCGTGAGCTGCATCACGTTGTACAGCAGGGTTCCGATGATAGCGAAAACAAAGAGCACTCTGGTGCCTTTCATGTTGTACCAAAGCCATCGCAACTTACTCATGGGGAAAGCGTCCTTTTGCTTTGACATAGCTTTGCCTTTCCGATAGTTAAAAAAATATTTACTATATGTTGCAGAAGCGTATTCTATCACATGCCACTCCGTTTGTCTAACAATTAATTGTTAAATAACTCTGATTTTTTGTTGTACTCCCAAAGATCACGTCCCGGGCAAAGATATCTTGCTCGGAAACACTTGAAATATAAGCATCTTTGAAGTATAATCCATTAAATGTTTTTAAAAGGACGGGTGAGATATGAGCAGACCGAAATATTATATAACAACGGCGATCGCCTACGCATCGGGCGTTCCGCACATCGGAAACACCTACGAAGCCATCCTTGCCGATGCCATCGCGCGTTACAAGAGACTTCAGGGATATGACGTATTTTTCCAGACAGGTACCGACGAGCACGGCCAGAAGGTAGAAGACATGGCGCGTGCAAACGGCGTCACGCCCAAGGAATTTGTGGACAGGACCGCCGGAAAGATAAAGACCATCTGGGACAGAGTGAACACATCCTACGACCGCTTTATCAGGACCACGGACGAAGACCACGAAACCCAGATAAAAAAGATCTTCAAGAAATTTTACGACCAGGGAGATATCTACAAGGGATATTACGAAGGCATGTACTGCAAGCCCTGCGAATCCTTCTGGACCGCCTCCCAGCTCAAAGACGGCAAGTGCCCCGACTGCGGACGTGATGTACAGCCTGCCAAGGAAGAGGCATATTTCTTCAAGATGAGCAAATATGCCGACAAGCTGATCGACTATATCAACACGCATCCCGAATTCATACAGCCCGTTTCCAGGAAAAATGAGATGATGAACAACTTCCTGCTCCCGGGTCTTCAGGATCTGTGCGTTTCCAGGACAAGCTTCAAATGGGGCATTCCCGTTGATTTTGACGATAAGCACGTAGTATATGTGTGGCTCGATGCTCTTTCAAACTATATCACAGGTATTGGTTACGATGCTGACGGCAACTCCTCTGAGCGCTTCAACACCATGTGGCCCGCGGATCTCCACCTCATCGGAAAGGACATCATCCGCTTCCATACGATCTACTGGCCCATTTTCCTAATGGCTCTGGGTCTGCCGCTGCCCAAGCAGGTGTTCGGTCACCCCTGGCTCCTTCAGGGTGGCGAAAAGATGAGCAAATCGCGCGGAAACGTACTCTATGCCGAGGACCTCTGCGACGTATACGGCGTGGATGCAGTGCGCTACTACGTGCTTCACGAGATGCCTTATGACAACGACGGTACCATCACCTGGGAACTCATGACGGAGCGTGTGAACTCCGACCTTGCGAATACTCTGGGGAATCTGGTCAACCGCACCATTTCCATGACAAACAAGTATTTCGAGGGTCAGGTCATCAACTCCATGGTCACCGAGCCCGTGGACGAGGATCTCAAAAAAGTCGCCCTCGAAGCTTCCGACAAGGTATTCGCAAAGATGGACGAGCTCCGCGTTGCGGACGCGCTCACCGAGATCTTTAACGTTTACAAGCGCTGCAACAAATACATCGACGAGACCACACCCTGGATACTTGCAAAAGATCAGGAAAAACAGGGCCGTCTGCAGACGGTTCTCTACAATCTCCTTGAGTCGATCGCCATCGCGACCACGCTGTTAAAGCCTTTCATGCCCGATACCGCAAAAGCGATCTTTGAGCAGCTGAACGTAAAAGAGCGCAGCTTCGGTTCCTTAAAGGAATTCGGGCTCATCCCGAGCGGCACGGTCGTTACCGCAGAGCCTAAGATCCTGTTTGCAAGGCTTGATGTGAACGAGATCCTTGTAAAGGCCGAGGAGATAAGAAAAAAGCAGGCTGAGGAATATGCGCGTGAACACGGCACTCCTGCAGAAGGCACTGCCGCAGGCTCAAGCGGAGCTGCTGCCGAAACCGCGGATATCGTGCTCGAGAAGAAGCCCGAGATCACTTACGATGATTTTGCAAAAATGCAGTTTGCGGTCGGTGAGATCATTAAGTGCGAAGAAGTTCCGAAGTCCAAAAAGCTTCTCTGCTCTCAGGTAAAGATCGGAAACGAAGTAAAGCAGATAGTTTCCGGTATCAAGCAGCATTACAAGCCTGAAGAAATGGTCGGCAAAAAGGTAATGGTACTTGTAAACCTCAAGCCCGCCACACTTGCAGGCGTTGTTTCCGAAGGAATGCTCCTCTGTGCGGAAGCTCCCGACGGCACTCTCGCGCTGGTAACTCCCGAAAAGGAAATGCCCGCAGGCGCAGAGATCTGCTGATAAGCACCTGAAACACAAATCCCCCGTTTCAATCCGAAACGGGGGATTCTTTTATGGTGCGCCTAGCGACGCACGTTTCTAAAGGGTTAAAGTCCCGAATCCGCCCGGTAGTGGGAAGGATATAGTCGAAAGCAAGGGTGTCCACTGCGAGGTGGAATCTGAAG
>JAEENL010000015.1 GCA_016283775.1 Lachnospiraceae bacterium
CTATAATACTTCGGGAGCGAGGGAAACGATCTTCATGAACTGCTTCTCTCTGCGCTCTCTTGCTACAGGTCCAAAGATACGAGTACCCTTGGGAGTGTTATCCTCCTTGATGATAACTGCTGCGTTATCGTCAAAACGGATATAGGAACCATCCTTACGACGGATGGACTTCTTTGTACGAACAACCACGGCCTTGACTACATCGCCCTTTTTAACGACGCCGCCGGTAGTCGCATCTTTAACGGCGCAAACGATGATATCGCCGACGCCCGCATATCTTCTGGTCGAGCCGCCCAATGCACGGATAACAAGTAATTCCTTGGCACCGGTATTGTCAGCAACCTTAAGTCTGCTTTCTGTCTGTACCATTGTATGATACTCCTTTCCGGAAATAATAGCTTATTATTTTGCCTTCTCAACGATCTCAACGAGTCTCCATCTCTTGTCCTTGGACAGGGGTCTGGTCTCCATAACCTTTACTCTGTCGCCTACATGGCACTCATTGTTCTCATCATGCGCCTTAAGCTTATATGTTCTCTTTACGATCTTGTTGTAAAGAGGGTGCTTTACGTTGTCCACAACGGCTACGACGATGGTCTTGTCCATCTTGTCGCTTATGACCTTACCGATACGAACTTTTCTAAGATTTCTCTCTTCCACAGTATTAACTCCTTTCACTCAAGTATTGATTAATTCTGCTTTGAAGAAATGACCGTCTGGATACGGGCGATGTTCTTTCTTACGTCAGTGATCCTGCTGGTGTTCTCAAGCTGATTTGTGGCATTCTGGAAGCGAAGGTTGAAAAGCTCCTTCTTTGCCGCAACGAGCTCGTCTTTCAGCTCAGCCACAGACTTTGCCTGTAAATCTGCTACATATTTGTTTGTTTTCATGCGTCCGCACCTCCGTCTAACTGCTCCTTGGAGACAACCTTGCACTTAACGGGAAGCTTGTTCATGGCAAGCCTTAAAGCTTCTCTTGCAGCGTCCTCGGGAACACCCGCGATCTCGAAAAGTACGCGGCCGGGCTTAACAACAGATACCCAGTACTCTACAGTTCCCTTACCTGAACCCATTCGGGTTTCAGCGGGCTTTGTTGTAACGGGCTTGTCAGGGAAGATCTTGATCCATACCTTACCACCACGCTTGATGTAACGTGTCATGGCGATACGGGCAGCCTCGATCTGGTTACTCTTTATCCATGCAGGCTCAACAGCTACAAGACCGAACTCACCGTTGGTGATCTGGTTGCCTCTCATAGCCTTGCCTCTCATCGTACCGCGGAACTGCTTACGATGTTTTACTCTCTTGGGCATTAACATTATTTGTCTCCTCCTTCCTTCTTGGAAGCCTTGGTAGGAAGAACCTCACCGTTGTAGATCCAAACCTTGACGCCAAGCTTTCCGTAGGTTGTATCAGCCTCGGCGAAGCCGTAATCAATGTCTGCTCTGATGGTCTGAAGCGGGATGGTTCCCTCGATGTAATGCTCGGATCTTGCGATATCAGCACCGCCAAGACGTCCCGATACAGCTGCCTTTACGCCCTTAACACCACTCTTCATGGTACGGCCCATGGTGGTCTTCATGGCACGGCGGAAGGAAATACGGTTTTCAAGCTGCTGAGCGATATTCTCGGCAACAAGCTGAGCGTTAGCGTCAGGTCTCTTGATCTCTTTGATCTCAAGGTTGATCTTCTTGCCGCCGGAAACCTTTGAAACTTCCTTCTTTAAGTTCTCGATCTCGGAGCCGCCCTTACCGATTACCATACCGGGCTTTGCGGTATAGATGATGACCTTAGCCTGGTCCTCTGCGCGTCTCTCGATCTCTATTCTTGCAATGCCTGAAGAATATAATTTCTTCTTCAGGAACTTTCTGATGTTGTAATCTTCAACCAAGTTGTCTGCGAAATCAGACTCGGCATACCATTTGGAATCCCAGTCACTGATAACACCGACTCTTAATCCGTGCGGATTAACTTTCTGACCCATGATCTGCCCTCCTTATCTCTTCTCATCGAGCACAACTGTAATGTGGCTCATGCGCTTTAAGATCCTGTATGCTCTGCCCTGTGCTCTGGGATGAATTCTCTTCATCGTGGGAGCGCAGTTTGCGTAGCACTCTGCAATGTAAAGCTTTGCAGGATCCATACCGTTGTTGTTCTCTGCGTTTGCGATAGCTGACTTGAGCAGCTTCTCGATAAGTGTGGATGCATATCTGGGATTGTAAGCCAAAATTCCGAGTGCGGTCTGTACGTCCTTGCCTCTGATCGCGTCAAGAACAAAGCAGGCCTTCTGGACGGATACGCGTGCGTAGCTGAGCTTAGCTGACGGACGCTTGTCCTTCGTATTTTCGTTTCTCTCACGCTTAATCTGGGATCTATGTCCTTTAGCCATGATTGAAAAACCTCCTATTCGATTCGGCGGCTCTCCGCCGGTACTTTTCCGCCTGATGCCCCGGTGGGCCGCAAAACGCGGTCACACCGAAAAGCTCCGGCCAATTATCATTTGCTCTTCTTCTCGTCTTTGCCGTGGCCGCGGAATGTTCTTGTGGCTACGAACTCGCCGAGCTTATGTCCTACCATGTCCTCGGTAACATATACCGGCACATGTCTTCTTCCGTCATGAACAGCGATCGTAAGGCCGACCATCTGAGGGAAGATCGTGGAACGTCTTGACCATGTCTTGATTACGGACTTGTCGCCTGACTTAACGACAGCGTCAACCTTCTTCTCTAAAGAAGCATCTATAAACGGTCCTTTTTTAAGTGAACGTGACATTTTTATCCTTCCTCCTTCTTACCTACTTTGTGATAGCCTTACCATCACGTCTTCTCATGATGAGCTTGCTGGAAGCCTTCTTGTTGTTTCTGGTCTTAAGACCAAGAGCAGGCTTGCCCCAAGGGGTAACAGGGCCGGGACGACCGATGGGAGATCTTCCCTCGCCGCCGCCGTGAGGATGGTCATTCGGGTTCATTACGGAACCGCGTACTGTAGGACGGATGCCCATGTGACGCTTACGTCCCGCATTACCGATATTGATGAGGTTGTGGTCGATGTTTCCTACCTGACCGATAGTTGCGCGTCCCTCGATGGGAACGAGTCTCATTTCGCCTGAAGGAAGACGAAGTGTTGCATACTTTCCTTCCTTAGCCATAAGCTGAGCTGCGTTTCCTGCCGCTCTTACAAGCTGGCCGCCCTTGCCGGGGATGAGCTCGATGTTGTGGATCATGGTACCGATCGGGATCTTGCTCATAGGAAGGCAGTTACCTACTCTGGGCTCAGCGGTCTCACCGTTCATGATGGTCCAGCCGATCTGAAGACCCTGAGGAGCGAGGATGTATGCCTTTTCGCCGTCTGCATAGCAGATGAGGGCGATGTTTGCCGATCTGTTGGGATCGTACTCAACGGTAAGGACCTTTGCGGGGATACCGTCTTTATTTCTCTTGAAGTCGATGATACGATATTTTCTTCTCGAACCACCGCCATGATGTCTAACTGTGATCTTTCCCTGATTGTTACGGCCGGCGTTCTTCTTTAAGGAAACAAGGAGGGACTTCTCGGGGGTCCTGGAAGTGATCTCGGAGAAATCGGAACCGGTCATGTTTCTTCTGGAGGGTGTATAGGGATTATAGGATTTGATTCCCATTTTTGTTACTCCTTTCAAATCTGAGGCAGCGCAATACGTAATGCCCTATGCATTTTTTCTGCGTTACCGTTCTTTCTGCTTCGCAGGCTGCTTTTTACAGTCCTGAGAAGATCTCTATCTCGGCGCTGTCAGCGGTGAGCTGTACGATGGCTTTCTTCTTTGCGGAAGTCTTGCCGGAGGTCATGCCGCGTCTGCGTGTCTTGCCGTCAACGTTAAGTGTGTTCACGGACTTAACCTTTGTTCCTGCGAACATCTTCTCTACGGCTTCCTTGATCTGGGACTTGGTAGCATCCGGATTTACGGAGAATGCGTACTTCTTCTCAGCCATGGTGCTCATGCTCTTCTCTGTGATGATGGGAGCGAGTATCACATCATAATATTTAAGATCTGCCATTATGCGTACACCTCCTCGATCTTCTTCACTGCGTCCTTAGCGATAACAACCGTGTCATACTTCATGATATCGAATACGTTGATGCTGCCGGACTCGGTTGTCCTTACATCGGGGATATTCTTTGCGGAAGCGGAAACCATCTCGTTCTTTTCCGTTGTAACAACAAGCGCCTTGTTAAGCTTGAAGCTGTCAAGAAGACCCACGATCCTCTTTGTCTTGATCTCCGGTACGGAAAGATCGTCGATAACGATGAACTTCTGCTCGGAAACCTTAGCGGTAAGAGCGGACTTGATGGCTGCTGCCTTTTCCTTCTTGTTCATCTTTACTGTATATTCCTTCGGCTTGGGAGCGAATACAACGCCACCGCCTGTCCACTGAGGAGATCTTGTCGATCCCTGTCTTGCGTGGCCTGTGCCCTTCTGCTTCCAGGGCTTTCTTCCGCCGCCTGATACTTCTGCTCTCGTCTTTGCGCTCTGTGTGCCCTGACGCTTGTTTGCAAGCTGGCTTACAACAGCGAGATGCATTAAATGCTCATTGACTTCAACTCCGAAGACTGTATCGTTGAGCTCCATGGAGCCAACTTCCTTGCCTTCCATATTGTAAACTTTTACATTTGCCATTTTAGTTGTTTCCTCCTTTCTTAGAGATTACTTGCCGCACTTAACGGTTTCCTTTAAGGCAACGAGTGCCTTTCTGGGTCCGGGTACAGCACCCTTGACAAGAATGAGGTTGTTCTCGGCATCGATTCTTGCGATCTCAAGGTTCTGAACAGTAGACTTCACATTACCCATCTGTCCGGGCATGTGCTTGCCGGGGAACACACGGCCGGGTGATGTTGCCGGTCCGTTAGATCCTGCGTGTCTGTGGTACTTGGAACCATGCTTCATAGGTCCTCTTGAAAGACCGTGTCTCTTGATGGCACCCTGGAAACCTTTACCCTTGGAAATACCCGTAGCGTCAACGCGGTCTCCGGCAGCGAAGATGTCTGCCTTGATCTCCTGACCTACGGTAAAATCTGCGGCATTTTCAAATTTGAACTCTCTAAGATATCTCTTGTTTGAAACACCGGCTTTTGCAAAGTGGCCTTTTCTGGGCTTGTTAACGAGAACGTCTCTGATCTCGCCGAAGCCTACCTGTACAGCGGCATAACCGTCGTTCTCAACAGTCTTGATCTGTGTGACAACGTTGGGCGATGCCTGAAGTACGGTTACGGGAATCACATTCCCGTTGTCGTCAAAGATCTGGGTCATGCCGATCTTTGTAGCTAAGATAGCTTTCTTCATTGTTTAATCTCCTTTCAAAAATCTACAGCGGAACACACCGTCTCGTTCTTTTTAAGTAACGATCGCCATGTGTTCATTCCAGATGGTCGAAGGATGGAATCTTTCAACATCTGTTTGCAGGCATACCGTGTCAACGCCTTGATGCCTTTCGCAAGCGACGGCATCAGAGCAGGCATTGACGTGTTACATCTTTATTACGATGTGCACGCCTGCGGGGATCTCAAGTCTTGCGAGAGCATCCACAGTCTTCTGTGTGGGCTCGATGACGTCGATCAGTCTCTTGTGTGTTCTCTGCTCGAACTGCTCACGAGAATCCTTGTACTTGTGTACGGCACGGATGATCGTAACGACCTCTTTCTTGGTCGGAAGCGGAACAGGTCCGCTGACCTTGGAACCGGTCTTCTTTGCAGTTTCGATGATCTTTGATGCAGATGCATCGATCAACTGATGATCGTAAGCCTTGAGTGTGATCCTCATTACGTTTTTCGCGCTCTTCTGATTAGCCATAAAAAATGTCGCCTCCTTATTCGCACTTAAGTTTCAGTACGACAAGCGGTGACTGTACACACGTCCGTGTGTTCCCACCCTGTCGGAATAACAAACCAAGCTCGCGGGCCATGCCCAACCGCTTGGCTGCTTATGATCTCTCAACCTCCCGAACGGATCGGATCAACACGTTTTTGCAGGAAATCCTGCATTTCACTTCTGGTACAGTGACTTGTCGCCAGGTATCATAACTTGACATTCGCTCCACGGAAAACCTGTCACCTTGCGGGACAGCAACCTCACGCTTCATCGCTATCAAGGTCACAACGTTTGGCATTATACACCCTGAAACCCAATAATGCAAGCATTTTTTCTATTTTCTTTAAAAAAATTTCAGAAAAACCCCGTTTTATGCCGAAAAAGAGGCTCCGGAAAGTCCCGAAGCCTCTGAAATGCTTAATCTCACTTTTCGATCTTTGCGTTGCTCTGAATGAACTCCATAACCTTTTCATGGATGAGGTTTTTCATGATATAGCCTTTGCCGTACTGTGATTCCGCATCACTTGCGAAATCCTCGGCATATTCCACATACTCATGTCCGGGTATGATCATGCCCTCAGTTTCAAAAATATACTGAGCGCCCATATCTCCCTTAAGATCGTTCATCGCGGATGTTGTGAGATATTCCTCATATTCCGCGTCTGTCATTCCGGTAAAATCTTTGAAGCTCTTGTACATACGCTGACCATAGTACTGCATGAACATGTTGTTGTAATATTCAAACTGGTTCTGGTCCACATATTTTCTCAGACCCTTGAGCGTCTTGAAGTACGACTGGGGTATCTGAGAGATCTTTGTTTCCGAAACAAGGAGTTTTTCCAGATATTCATGGAGATTGGTCTCCTCGTTCTTCGCGCGGACACTCTCTTTGTATTCTTCAACGGTCTCCATGTCAAGATATTCTTTTACAAATTCGTCGTTGAACTCGGGAGTGGTCTTGTTTCCGTTTTCATCCTCGGTCTCATAATCCTTTAAAAGAGTTTCGATATCCTTTTGGATATCATCGTCGGAATATGCGATGTCGGAATATTTTACCGTTATGTTTTTGTAGTCAAATACAGTGGTGAGCGACTTTACGTCGACTCCCGCTATCTTTCCGTCATCTGTAAGGCCCTGGCTGAAATCGCTTACGACCTTCGTTTCCTTTGCCTTTTTAACTGCAAAGATCGTGATACCGGCTGCGATCGCGCAGACTATGACTGCGGCAGCCACGATAAAAATGGCCTTACTTGCCTTTTTCTGTCTCTTTTGAGCAGCAGCAGCCTTTTTCTTGGCAAGTCTTCTTTCCTGGCCTTTACTCATCTGCTGGGTTTCGGTGTTGTTTCCCATAGCCCGTATACCTCCACCTTTTGTATCAATACATTATGTCACGTATGTTCGGTTTTGTCAAAAAATCCCGGGAGAAAGCTCTCCCGGGATACGGAATTCAGTGATCACGAATACGTAGTCAGGGATCAGTCAAGAACCTTAGCAACCTTACCTGAACCTACTGTACGTCCGCCCTCACGGATAGCGAAGTTAAGACCCTGCTCCATAGCGATGGGATGGATAAGCTCGATGCTCATCTCAATGTTATCGCCGGGCATGCACATCTCAACGCCTTCGGGAAGGTTGCAGACACCTGTAACGTCTGTTGTTCTGAAGTAGAACTGAGGACGATAGTTTGTGAAGAAAGGAGTATGTCGTCCACCCTCTTCCTTGGTAAGAACGTAAACCTGGCC
>JAEENL010000188.1 GCA_016283775.1 Lachnospiraceae bacterium
ATCGACTATGACACCTATCGTGAAGAACTTCCCGAGGTGCCGGTGGACGAATGGCGCAAAAAGAGTTATGATGTCATAAGCTCCATACTTGAGGCGGGCGAATCGCCGGTCGTTGAAAACGGCAGCGGGCTTGATGTGGATCTTGCGTCGGCGCTCATAGGCTCTGAATATGCGAAGATCGTAAACAATGCGGGAGAGCTTTCCTACTGTAACGGACCTTCACATGAAGGCCTCGGGCTTGCGCTCATGATACGCGACAGGGAAAGGACTTTTTCGAGTGACTCGGCGCCTTACGCAGAATACACGCTGGAGTGTGCAACTACAGGAAAATACAGGATGTGGGCCCATGCGTTCATGTGGGGGCGTGACAGATCGCATTTTGATATTTCGATCGATGACACCAGGTATACGGATGCAGACTGGTTAAAGCCCGGTGTCTGGGCATTTTCCTGCGAAAACACGTGGCGCTTTGTGCCTCTTATCGATGTGGAACTGAAAAAAGGCACGCACAGGCTGAAAGTGCATTTCCTTGATCCGATGCTTAGGCTCGACAGGATATCGTTCACGGCTTGTGATGCACTGCCTCAAAGACTTTAATCATACCGAAAGGAAACGATATGGCTGAACTGATCTATGAAAACGCGCTTTCGTGCGAAGATGACGTTAAGGATTTTGTGCTCGAAGGACAGGCAAAGATAAGCTTTCCCGAAGGAAAGCTAAGGCTTGAGAATGCGCTTCAGGCTGAGCAGGGGCAAAAAGCAAACTATGTGTTCTGGTGCGACAAGATATTTCCCGATAACATCGAGATCACATGGAATTTTAAGCCCATACGAGAGCCCGGGCTTGCGATACTTTTCTTTGCCGCAAAGGGAAAAAACGGGGAGAGCATCTTTGATGAGAGCCTCGCTCCGAGAACGGGCGAATATCCGCTGTACCACCATGGCGACATAAATGCGTTCCATGTTTCTTATTTCAGGAGAAAAGAGCCTGATGAGAGAAGCTTCCACACCTGTAACTTAAGAAAGAGCTACGGTTTTTACCTGGTATCGCAGGGCGCCGATCCCATCCCGGATGTTCAGGATGTCACGGAGCCGTACAGACTGAAGCTCGTAAAACGTACAGACCGTGTTGAGTTTTATGTGAACGACCTTATGTCATTCGCCTATGACGATGACGGGACCACTTACGGACCTTGCCTCACGGACGGACGCATCGGCTTCAGGCAGCTCGCTCCTATGGTCGGAGAATACAGTGATCTCAAGGTGTACAAGCTTTAAAAAATCTGATATTCACATAGAAAAAACACAGCGGGCAATGACCTGCTGTGTTTTTCTGTCTAAGCGACTTGGGCGCATGTTTCATGCTCTGAATTCGATTATGCGGCTTCTGTTTCCTTCGCGTTTTCCTTCAAACTCGGCTGCGACGTAAACCTGATATACGTCCGCTGCGGGAAGGCTGAAGGGAAGGACTGCGGCCGTGCGCTTTTCTTCCGCTGTAACGGAGCGGAGAGGGAAGAACTGGAAATCCACCGAACCCTTGCGGTAAACGTTGTATTTTACGGCGCCTTCGACATCGTTCCAGATGAGAAGGAAGGACGCGGTGCCGTTCTCCACATGAAGCTCCTGCATCGCAAAGCCCGTGGGAGTCGTGGAATCGGGCGGAGTTGCAGGAGTAAAGGGCTTCGGCTTTTCTATCTCAAACGAAGTGTCGATCGCGGGTTTGAGCTTTGCAAACTCAGGTCTGTCGGAATCGAGGATCGCCTGAGCGACAAGCCTTGCATACTGGGTGGCTCCGTACTCCTGAAGGTGAGTGTTGTCGGAAACACCGTCTGCGTAAGCGCCTTCCGGATATGCGCCGGGAGCCGCAAAAAGGTAGATGAGCTTTGATTCCTCGCTTCCGATGGAATTGAGATAATCCACGGACAGCGAGCAAAGATCGATGACGGGAACATTTTCTTCTTTTCCGGTCTGTATCATGGGCTCGGCGTAATTACCGAAGGATGCCACAAAGCTTCCGTCATGCGCGTCGCAGTTCCTGCGCGCGATGGGAGTCACGAGCACGATCTGGATGCCGCGTGCCTTGCAGGAACGAATGTATTTCTTAAGCCAGTAAGGGAAATCCGAAGGAGCCACATAGCGGTTGGGACGGACGGCGGTCGCGTCGTTATGTCCCCACTGGATGAAGCAGTAATCTCCGGGAGCCGCAAGAGCGAGCAGACGGTCCCATTTTCCTTCGTTTATGAAGGAACGGGCGGATCTTGCGCCTATCGAGCGATTCTCTATGTTGAAAAGAGGTGTCTCGTAAATGTGGTTCTGAGGATAGAAGAGGTCGGGCGATTGTATCTCCTCAGTGGTCTTTCCCGCATTGAAAAAGCGGTAGAGAACCTGGCCCCAGCCGGTCTGGGGATAATAGAACTTTTCATACGACTGCACTGTGGAATCGGATGCAAGATATATCGTGGGCTTTGCCTTGGGCGCTTTTTGAGGAAGCTCCTCGTAGGAAACATCGATGACGGTGAGTTCCTGAAGGCCTGCTTCTTCTTTGGTCTTTGCCGCATCCGGCACAAAGAAGGAAAGTATCGTTTCGTCCTCAACAGAGCAGAGGGTGAAGTTCAGAGTGGCATTTTCCCCTGCGGGAACTTCGGTGGCATTGATCTTTAAGATATCGTTTGCGTAAGCGCTGACTTTGATGGGGGCGGAGCCTGAATTTGAAACGGTAAAGGTCCAGCTGCCGTCCTTTAAGCCTGTGGCTTTCTTGAAGCACAGACCTTCGACATAGTTGTAGACACCAAAGCCCGTGGATTCGGTCTCTGTCCAGGAGCGCGTGGTGAGCTTGAGCTCAGCGCCGTTCACTTTGAACCATTCTGAAGGATCGGAAAGCTTTACGGGAGTGTAGACAGGCTTTCTCTCATGGTATACGCCGTTGCTCCAGCCTTCGGGCTCGTTTGGGAAGGTCTTCACAACAGGGATCAGATCGTCATAAAACATAGTATTCACCTCGTAATGATCAATTTGTTCAGGATCGAACAAAACACAAAGCGTATTATATCAAACGGATGAGAAAAATAAAAGACATTTGGGAAAAGAAAACTTGACAATCATAAAGCCGGATGATAGATTCTCTTTGGATTTTTCTGAAAGGGATATTTTTATGGTCATTAAAGGACTTGAACCCGGAAGCCCCTTTATGGAGGGGTTTGACCGGATACGCGATCTTCTTGTACTGAACATTCTCACAGTGCTCTGCTGCATCCCTGTGGTCACCATAGGCCCGAGCCTTGCGGCAATGTATTACTGTGTTTTAAAGATGAACCGTGATGAAGAGGGCTATGTCTCAAAGATGTTTTTTAAGGCTTTTAAGGAGAACCTTAAAGCCGGCATTGCGGGATCTTTCCTTCTGATACTCGGGATCGCCTTTATAATAGGGGATTTCTGGGCGATAGGGATACTTCGCGACATGCTGAAGCAGAACGACCTTTCAAACGCGGAAGCCATTCAGACGGTGCTCAATATCATCACTGTGATGCTGGTCGTGTTCTCGTTCGTTTTCGCGGTCGTAATAACATGGTTTTTCCCTGTGATCGCAAAGTTTGAAGCCAAGGTTCCCCAGAACATCTCAAACTCATTCAAGCTCGGGATATCAAATTTCTGGCGCACTCTTGTGATGCTGGTCTTAAACCTTGTACCGTTCGCTGTATGCTACCAATTCCTTGTCTTAAGCCCGGTACTCTTTTTCTTCGGGCTCTCGGTACCTGCATATTTCGGAGCAAAGCTTTACGACAAGATATTCGGAAAGCTGGAGGGAAGAAATGTCTGACAAACTGTTTAACTATGACAGTCCTCTGGTAAGAGGGCTTTTAAAAGCTGCGGATATTTTGTGGCTGAACGTCCTTACCGTGCTCCTAACGATCCCTGTGATCACTTTCGGACCTGCGCTTTCCGCACTTTCCTACACCTGCCTCAAAATGGCGCGTGATGAAGACTCTTATGTCACAAAAATGTATTTTAAGGCATTTAAGACCAAGTTCTGGCAGAGCGCAGTGCTTGGGATCATAGCGCTGCTCGCCCTTGTGTTCCTCGGAGGCGGAGGCTTTGCGGTGTTCGTGCTTTACAGAAACACGTTTCCGACGGTCTTTAAGGTGGCTTTTGCGATAGCGGGCGTGCTTGTCGCTTCTGCGCTCATCTTTGTTTTTCCCATGCAGGGGAGATTTTCAAATACCGTTCCGCAGACCATAAAAAACGCCTTCTGGGCGAGTCTTGTGCAGGCTCCGAAGACGCTTCTCATGCTTCTTATGTGGCTTTTTATCCCGGCGCTCGTATTGTTTGTCTCCGAAAACTTCACTCCGCTGATCTTTCTTTTCGGGATCGGCGCACCGGCGTATTTCAATGCGGTCATTTACAATCCGCTCTTTAAAGAGATGGAGCACCGCATAAGGGTGGCAAACGGAGAGGAGACGGAAGAAGCTGAGGACGAAGCGGAGACGGATGATGACAATCCTTCCGGAAATTAAAAATGTCACATCTGCTTCATTCTGATGGAACGCCTGTAGGCTTCCGGGGTTATCCCGAATTCCTTTTTAAAGATATTTTGAAAATATGACTGGCTTTTATATCCAAGCGTGGCTGATATCGCGGCCACGCTCATTTTTTCGTTTCCTCCGAGGAGTTCGAGCGCTTTTTCAAAACGCTTGTCGCGTATGAATTTTGAATAATTCATCCCTGTGTTCTGCTTGAACAGACGGCAGAGATATTCGGGTGTCACCCCGAAATAGGAAGCGGTTTCGTTTAAGTTTGTCGTCGCGAGGTTCTCCACTACGTAATTTATGATCTCGGAAGTGCGTTCACGGTCTTTTAACGGTGATACGGCATGCGTAGAGGCGTCGTCGTACTCTTTTAACTGCTCGGAAAAAGCGAGGAGCAAACCTGAGCACCCATTGTGTTTATAGAGCAGTGTCTGGATATCGTTCTCATAGAAAGCGGTATTTAAGTTTACGGAATCAAAGAAGTGCTTCATCGCAAAAAAAGCCGACGAAATGTAATGAAGCATCTCACTACAGGTGTAGTATGCGTTGCTCCTGTATGCGTCCCTGAAAAATTCCGCTTCCTCGGCAAGGTATTCCGAGGCTTTTTTTAATTCATGATCCGAAAGATCGGAGAAAAGCTTTGTAAAAAAATCCCGGTCGAGAGGAGCGGGGCTTTCCTCACAGGTATGGATATAGGAAGTGCGGAGCGGTGCAGAGGAGCCGAGGAGCATCCCGTATCCTGTTGTCCTTGCCATAAAAAAGGATTCCGATACTACAGATGTCTCATCACGCAAAGGGTCGGAATAGAACACGACAGTGCGGTTCCCTTCGGGGACTATGTTGAATATCGTCTGTTTAAGAGAACCAACAAGAGCGCGGATGCTGAAGGTCCGGCTGTCATAGTTGAGATAGCAGAAGATGAGATGATCATGTTCTTCGACGAAGTGGCTTACATAGGAAGCATCGAGCATCGCATTGCAGCCCGTGAGGATCTGCGCAAGCGTTTTCTCATCGGGGACTCCACCCGAACGGTCGCGGTGTTCTATAAGGATCACACAGTAATCCTGGAAGGCGGGATCAAAAAAAATATCATTGAATTTTTTATTTGAAAAAGGTGTCATTTTGTTCTCCAAATACATTGTTGTTTTTTACAGAATATAAGAAAAACGCAAAAATGTCAATTATGAGCAATGAATTTCGAGAAAATTAATAAATTGATTATCTTGGTAAATCAATAATACACAACAATGTCAAAAAAACTTCATTGTGCAATGTGTACAACTGTGGTAAAGTTAGCATACATTTTTATGTCCATATTTGATCATTTTGTGCTCAAAAATTTTTATTGTTTTGTTTAAAATGCACAAGGCACACGGAGGAAAAGTTTTATGGGTAAGAACAGAGACGGCGGCAGGATGCTGGTAAAAAGGATAGCTTCTGTCATTCTCGTCGCCGGTATGGTGATGGCGGACATTCCTTCTTCGCTCTCCACGGTCTATGCCGATCCGGGATCTTCGCTGAAAGACAAGTATTCCGGTTTTGAAGGCGTAAAAGTCGAGTGGGATTACGGGGTAGGAGACAGTGTCGTTTCCTATGCAAAGACCATGGCGGCCCTTGAAGGCACGGCATACGGAACTCAGACGGTCGATGTGGACCTTTCTTCCGTACGTGATGATAAAGGGAAATTAAGCGTTGCTGACTGGGAAGGCAGAAAAGCCATCCTTTCCTCTGCCGATTCACAATACATGGAATTTTCCGTAAATGTTCCCGATACGGGATTGTATGCCGTTGATTTCGACTACTATCTCATTACGGGAAGTTCGGACTCCGCGAAGCGTGCCCTTTATGTTGACGGCGAATACCCGTTCACCGAGAGCGCGGATCTTGAGTTTTACAGATATTTCCGTGATGCAGGAGAGCCTGTGCTGAACAGCGTGGGCGACCAGACCAGACCCAAGCAGGTCGAGGTTCCCGGATGGTACACTCAGGGTCTTACGGACTCCACCGGAAAAACTCCCGACGATTTCCTTGTATATCTGACCGCAGGTGAGCATACTTTCCGCTTTGTTACCACAAAGACAAGTATGTACATTTCGGGTATCCGTGTGTCCGCTCCGAAAGTGCTTAAGAAATATGCGGAGGTTGCTGCGGAATACGCCGCAAAGGGATATAAAAACGCCGATGTTGAAAAGATAGAGTTCCAGGGAGAGCTCGCCGCTATCGCAAAGAACGATCCCACGCTCCGCCGTGAGAATGACGGAGATCCTCTTGTTGAGCCCGTTTCCGGCACGTACAGAATGTTGAACGTTATAGGCGGTTACCGCTGGAGATACGGAAATCAGTCGATCACATGGGAGTTTGAAGTTCCCAAGGACGGCCTTTACAAGATCGGCATGTACTCAAAGCAGATGTGGAACGACGGTCTTCCGTCATACAGAAAGATCGAGATCGACCACGAGGTTCCGTTTGAGGAGCTTCTCATCTACAAATTCAACTATGACCAGAACTGGGGCGTTGAGACGCTTCACAACGAAAACGGTGAGCCTTTCTCATTCTATCTTACCGCAGGAAAGCACACCATCACGATGACCGTAAAGATGGGAGATCTTACCGAGATCCTTGAATCCGTTGAGCAGGATATCGCGATCATTTCCCAGATACTTTTAAACATCACCATGATCGCAGGTTCGACACCCGACCCGAACTACGATTACCAGTTTTTTGTAAAGATACCGAACATGCAGGAACAGATGGAATATCTTGTTGAAAGCCTGCAGTACAAATACGGTCTTGCCGTCGCGATGTCGGAAAAGACACCGGCCATGGCAAACAACTTCCTTTCGATAAAGACCGATATCGAAGCAATGTTAAAGGATCCTTACACCATCGCAAAGCGCTACGGCGCTCTCGAGACGGCGCAGACAGGTCTTTCCGAGTGGTATCAGTCATTGCAGTATGTTCCGCTCGTTATCGATGAGTTTTATGTCGGAAATCCCGATGAAAAGTGGGCAAACAGACATTCCAATTTCTTCCAGAAGTTCGGCATCACGATGAAGCAGTTCTTTTCAAGCTTTGTAAAGGACTATGACAATGTCGGAAGCGTTCTTTCGGAGGATACGGTCGTTACAGAGACCATCGATGTATGGATTGCGAGAGGTACCGAATGGGCTGAGGTCATCAAGGAAATGGCCGATGAGGACTTCACACCCAAAACAGGTATTGCGATCAACGTAAACGTACTTCCTTCTTCACAGCTCGACGCAGGTAACGTAAACGCCATCATGCTTTCCATTACCTCGGGTAAGGCTCCCGACGTGGCGCTCGGCGTTGATGCGACATCGCCCGTTGAGTTCGCCATCCGTGAACAGGTTTACGACCTCTCGGAGTTTCCGGATTTTGAAGAAGTAAAGAACAGGTTCGTTGAGGCAACGCTCACTCCGTATGAATACATGGGCGGAACCTATGCGATCCCCGAGACCATGAACTTCAACGTGCTGTATTACAGAAAGGATCTCCTTGCAAAATACGGCATCGATCTTCCGAATACCTGGGCGGATATGTACGAATACGTGCTTCCGGCGCTTTATCAGGAGGGATTCGAGTTCTATTTCGGACGTGATTTCACGCAGTTCCTTTTCCAGAACGGCGGAGAATTCTACACTGACGGCGGACTTAAGTCAGCGCTCGACACTCCCGAAGCATATCAGGCATTCAAGGAATATACGGAGCTTTTCACCAACTACAATATTCCGAAGACAGCAAACTTCTACCAGTATTTCCGTTCGGGCCTTATGCCTCTCGGAGTCGGTGATTTCAATATGTACATGCAGTTGCAGGTCGGTGCTCCCGAGATCGCCGGAAAATGGGGTATTTATCCTCTTCCCGGTCATGTCAGGGAAGACGGCACGATCGACAGGACAGCCGGTGCCATCACGGCTCAGGGCGACATAATCCTTAAGCAGTCGACGAAACCCAAGGAAAGCTGGGAGTTCCTCAAGTGGTGGTCACGTGCCGACGTTCAGGGACAGTTTGCCAAGGAAGTTGAGGCAATGATGGGCGCCGAAGCAAGATGGAATACTGCAAACAAAGAGGCATTCTTAAGCCTTGCATGGACGGCTTCGGATGTCGAGACACTTGAGGTTGAGTGGCAGTGGGCAAAAGAGACGCCCGTTGTTCTCGGTGGATACATGACGACACGTCACCTTACAAACGCTTGGACAAGCGTTGTAATAAGCGGTATGGATATCAGAGAGGCTCTTGAGAGAGCTGTCGAGGACATCAACAGAGAGCTCAGAATGAAACAGGAAGAGTACGGGGTAATAGCCGATGAGTAACAATGCAAAAACAGCCGCTTTAAGCGCCGGCAATAAAGAAACAACGGTTGCCAGAAAGGCAAACCTTCGCCGGTTTTGGCATAAAAACTGGATGGGCTATGCTTTTATGGCCCCCTTCGTTATCCTTTTTACTATTTTCATAGTGGCGCCCGTTATAACTGCGATCGGACTTAGTTTTACCGATTACAACATGATGCAGACACCTCATTTCGTAGGTTTTAACAACTACAAACTGCTTTTCCTCGATGACGACGTCTTCAAAACGGCTTTATCAAACACAGTAAAGTTTGCGGTCATTACGGGACCTACGGGGTATCTGCTTTCGTTCTTTGCTGCATGGGTAATAAACCAGTTAAAGTTCAAACGGGCTTTCGCGCTTGCGTTCTACGCACCCTCCATCACAAGCGGCGTAGCGATGACAAACGTTTGGCTGGTGCTTTTCTCCAGTGACCGTAAAGGTTACCTGAACTATTTCCTGATGAAGATAGGTCTTATCGACCAGCCCATCCTTTGGAACACCGACCCTAAGTACATCATGAGCATAGTAATGTTCATACAGCTCTGGATGAGTATGGGTACAGGCTTTCTCGTATTCCTGGCGGGTCTCCAGAACATGGACCGCTCGATCTATGAAGCGGGTGCCATCGATGGTGTAAAGAGTAAGTTCCAGGAACTGTTTTACCTGACTTTGCCGGCAATGAAGCCTCAGCTCCTGTTCGGCGCGATCAACACGATCACTTCCGCCTTTGCGGTATTTGATATCGCGGCAGCTGTAGCGGGTATGCCGAGCCCGAACTATTCGGCACATACTATCGTTGCACATCTTTATGACTACGCTTTCATAAGATTCCAGATGGGATACGCTTCCGCGATAGCGGTTGTGCTCTTCCTCATCACGTTCATACTCGGACGTATCGTTATGAAGACGCTCTCGTCGAGAGATGAATAACAAGGAGGGGAGATAAATGTTAAAGATAAAATGGTTTAAAGGACAATGGATCCATATTACCTTCAGCAAAGTCCTTCTTTACCTCGTGATGCTCCTTCTTGTGGCATTCACAGCGCTGCCTCTGGTATTCGTAGTTGTAACGGCTTTCAAGCCTCTTGACGAGCTGTTCCTCTTCCCTCCGAGGTTTTATGTAACGCATCCCACGACCAAGAACTTCTCGGACCTTGTGGTGACACTCGGAAGCTCGACGGTTCCTTTTACAAGATACATCTTCAACAGTATCCTGGTAACACTGGTAGTCGTTGTACTTACCGTTATCGTGTGCTCACTTGCGGCATACGCGCTCGTTAAGTTCAAGCCTGTCGGCGGAAACGTGCTTTTCAACCTTATCCTTGTAGCACTCATGTTCTCGCCGCACGTTACAAAGATCCCGAGTTACCTCATCATAAACAAACTTGGACTTGTAAACACTTACTGGGCATTGATCCTTCCCGGCATTGCGGTTGCCTACAACTGCTTCCTCATGAGACAGTTCATCCAGCAATATCCCGATGAACTCATCGAGGCTGCGAGAATGGACGGAGCGGGAGAGTTCAAGATCTTTGTAAAGATGGTAATGCCCGCGCTCGCACCCGCATGGTCGACGCTCGTCGTTTTCTCGTTCGTAAGCAACTGGAATGACTACTTCTCGCCTCTCATCTACATTACGAGCCAGGCAATGAAGACACTTCCCCTTGCATTAAAGACCATCGGTTCAGGTATAGGACGTGCCGGTGCGACAAACGCAGCTGCATTCCTTACCACACTTCCCGTAGTCATCATCTTCACGATAATGCAGGGAAGAGTTATGGAAACCATGACATATTCAGGTATTAAAGGCTAACCACGGAGGAAAGATCATGAAATTGCGCAAAAGAATCAGCATTCTGCTCCTTGCGGCATTGACAGTGATGCTCTCCGCGGCAACGCCGGTATCCGCTTATGACGGCACCAGCTATGTTACCAACGGAACGAGCGAAAGACAGTACGTTCCCGACAGTTATGTCATCGCGGACATCATAAACAATATCGGAGACCCCGAAAACAGACAGAATGCTTTTAAAAAGCCCCTCGACCTGTTTATAGACAAGGACGACAATCTCTACATCGTCGACAGTGGAAACAGCAGAGTGGTAAAGTACAATGCGGATCATGAATGCATAGCCATTTTCAAGTGCCCCGGCAAAGCATTCAAGAACCCTCAGGGTATCTTTGTAGGTGACGACGGCGATATGTACGTTGCCGACACCGACAACAACCGCATCGTTCACCTCGATGCCGAGGGAAATCTCATAGAGGAGTTCACAAACCCCGAGAGCGATCTTTCGACCGGTGACGTGTTCACACCTTCAAAGCTTGTCATTTCCGAGACCGGATATATCTACGTCGTAAGAGGCGAGAATATCATGGCCATCGACGGAAACGGCACCTTCAGAGGATACTACGGACAGACGAACATCGGTTACAACCTTGCGGAAGTACTCACCAGGATGTTCGCATCCGATGAGCAGAAGCTCTTTGTTAAAAAGCGTCTTGCATCTTCCTATGTAAACCTCACCTACGGTGATGACGGCATGATCTATGCGACGAGCATGGAGCGCGAAGAAGGCGAGATCAAAAAGCTCAACGCTATCGGAAACAATATCTACCGTAAGTACAAGACAGTCGGAAACACACTCCAGAACCCCATCAAGGCATGGATCGACAACAACATCCTGAAAGCTGTCGTTGCCGGACAGTCCTTCAAGTTCGGTGAATACTTCGACGACAACGGCATGTACATGGAGCCTCTCTTCGCTGATATCTGTGTTGACAAGAACGGTATCGTCACCGTCATCGAGCAGCACACAGGAAAGGTTTACCAGTACGACCAGGATGGAAGGATGCTCGTGGCGTTCGGCGGAATGGGAGAGAAAAAGGGAACCTTCACAAGACCTGTAGCGATCGACGTTGACAGTAAGGGAAACCTCTACATCCTTGACCAGATAAATGCCAATGTGCAGATATTTGAGCCCACGGATTTCATCAAATGCATCCATGAGGCAACATCCACCTACAACAACGGTGATTACCAGAAATCCTACGATCTCTGGAGACAGGTGCTCACAGTAGACGAAAACTACGACCTGGCTCACATAGGTATCGCAAACACATATTACAAGCAGGGCGAATACACAAAGGCCATGGATGAGGCAAAGATCGTCGGTGACCGTGACGTTTACACACTTGCATTCGACAAGTACAAATACGTCGTTCTCCGCGCGCACTTCCTGCCCATCATTCTCCTTGCGCTCGCCATCATTGTGGTGACGCTCGTCCTTATAAGGCTTTTCCTCAAGGCTTCAAACAAAGGATACTGGGAGTTCATCAGCGACAAATCGTCAAAGATGAGCATAAGACGAGGCATAGCATATTCGTTCTATGCGCTTTTTCATCCGTTTGACGCGATGGAAGGACTTAAGTGGAACAGAGACAGGATCAACAGGCTTGTGCCGTTCATCATCTTTGCTCTGGCTTATGTGGTAAGGATGGCATACCTTTACGTCGTTCACTTCCCGCTCGCTTCGATCGAGATAGAGGACGTAAATCCCTGGTTTGAGCTTGTAAAGCTCCTGATCGTTCCGATTTCATGGATACCTGCGAGCTTCATGGCTACAAGTATTTCGGGCGGTGAGAGTAAGATACGTGAGATCACGTTCGCATCTGCGATCTCGCTCACTCCTTTCATCGTTATCAACCTTCCTCTGATGTTTTTGTCAAACATCATGTCAAAGTCGCAGAAATCATGGTACGGCGTATTTACCGCCCTTGCATATTTCGGTCTTTTCCTTGTTCTCTTCATCGCGATGATGGTGCTGAACAATTACACCTTCGGAAAGACCTGCGCAATGATGTTCATGTCTGCGTTCCTGATGCTCGTGCTCTGGCTGGTGCTCCTCCTCTGCTACGTGCTGACCGGACGAATGATCCAGTTCGTGATCTCGATAATCAACGAGTTCAGGCTGAATTTCCTGTAAAATGGCGAAAGGAGACGAGAAATAATATATGGTTAAGCAGTTTTTTAAAGAAAGACTCGGTACCATCATACTGTTAGTGATAGTCGCCATTTTTGTGACAGTCGGTTTCTTCAGCATCAAGAAAGCAAAGAACAACGCGATCACTTACAGCGAGGACTATACTGCTCCGGAAGCCACCGCAAATCTGCTGGATGAGGGAGAATACAAGCTTGTGGCGCAGACCTCAAAGCTTGAGCTTTACTACAACGACGTCAAGGGCGCGATCCAGGTGAAAAATTTGGAAAACGGACATCTGTGGAAGGGTGTTGCCGACAAAGAAGTATATGACATCGACGACCTTAACGCACAGTGGGCCGCATATCTCCAGTCACCCATCACGATAAGCTACAACGATCTCAAAAAACGTGACTCCGGCGTTACAAAGCTTTATGCAGGACGTGACTGCGGTTTCCTCGAGACCGAGTACATACCGAACGGTGTTGCCGTAACATACGGCTTCCTTCGTCCCGGTATCTATGTGACACTCGAATACACTCTTGAAGACGACAATCTCGTTGTAAGAGTTCCCTGGGAAAAGGTAAGAGAAGACTTTAAATACGCGATCACCACAGTAGAGGTGATGCCTTACCTCGGAGCATGTGACAACAACCGCGACGGATATCTTTTCTATCCCGACGGTTCCGGTGCCATCACGACCTACGCAAAAGTGGGAGAGCGTCCTTCAAACGTAAAAGGCGCATCCTACTATGTTTACACAAACAAATCCGTAAGCTTTAACACACTGTTTACGGATGCTTACGACAGATATACCGCATCCCTTCCCGTATACGGCATCAAGGACGGCGACAACGCTCTCTTTGCTTTCGGAACAAAGGGCGCGGAAAACTCGGGTATCATCGTTTATCCTTCGGGATATGTAGTAGATCTTAACCACGCATGCTTTGAAGTATACCTCAGAAACGTGTTCAACGTTAACATGTACAACGTTTCCGGAAGCAACGGCGTTGCGACCGGCGGTAATGTACAGCGTGTGGACAAGAATCTCATCAAAGAGGACAAAGAGATACGCTATTCCTTCCTTTGCGGAGATAAAGCCGACTACGGCGGAATGGCAGCGTCCTACAGAGATTACCTTCTTGATAACGGTCTTATAAAGAATGCGGTGACAGCCGATACTTATCCTCTTTCCTTAAGACTCCTCATGGGGACTCAGAAGGATGGCCTGATCTTTAAGGAATATGTCGAGATGACAAGGTTCTCCGATGTTATAAAGATCAACGAGAGCCTTAAAGAAAAAGGCGTTGAAAACATAGAAAACATTCTGGTCTACTGGCAGAAAAATTCGGAAGACTATGAATACTGGGGTCCCGACCGACATCTCGGCGGAAAGTCCGGACTTAAGGACGTTTCCGAATATGCCGAAAAGAACAGCGGAATCAATGTCTTCCTTGAGAATGATTTCCTTGTGGCAAGTGATGCCACAAAGAGATTCAACGAAGACGACGATGTTGCTTATGACGGTGTAAACATCGAGATAGCGCAGGAGACCTTCGAAGGAAAGACACGCTACCTTGTAAATCCGCTCGCGGCATTTAACAGGAACAAGGCTTTTGTAAAAAAGATAAAGAACTATGACGGCCTCGGCATCGGCTACTGGGATATCGGCCGGTACGCATACGCGGACTACAATGAGCTCCATCCGTACACAAAGAGTGAGACCGTAAGACAGTTCACCGAGCTCCTCAACGAGAGCATGACGAACGGAAAGAAGATAGCTTCCGCAGGCTCCAACGAGTATGTGTTCAAATACACCGATTTCCTTTACATGATGAAGGAAGGAAATTTCGGCCTTTCGATCACAGACTACGAAGTTCCCTTCGTGCAGATGGTGGTTTCGGGACTTATCCCTTATTCCACTGAGGGCGCGGGAAACCTTTCCTACAATCTCGACATCCAGAAGCTCAAATGGATCGAGTACGGCGCATCTCCTTATTTCTACCTGACATATGAGTCGGCACTCAACCTCAGGGACACCGACATGGCAGAACTTTTCAGTTCGACCTATGCCGACTGGGAAGATACGCTTGTGGATACCTACAAAGAGTTCAAAGACAACCTTTCCTGCGTTTATGGAAAGCAGATGACGGATCACACAATCTTCTCCGAAGATGTAAGAAAAGTCGGATATGAGAACGGCGTCGTGGTCTATGTAAACTACGGAGAGAAAGATGCATCCGCTGACGGTTATACCATTCCGGCAAGGGGTTACATTGTGACCGGAGGTGCAAAGTAATGGGAGATAATAAAAAGAAAAAGAAAATGACGCTCCACACCAGGAACTCCCTGAAGGGTCTGGTATTTGTGCTTCCTTTCATCCTCGGCGCGGCGGTGTTCTTTGTCTATCCCATCTTCTTCTCGATAAGGATAAGCCTTGCGGAGGAAGTAAGAGTGCTCGGCATGAAGACAAGCGGCTATACGCTGCAGTCCTTTATCAGGGCGTTCACGGTGGACACTGAATTCATTCCGACGTTCATGGAAACGGTAAAAGCCACACTTACGACTTTCCCGCTCACGATCATCCTTTCGCTGATCATTTCGATCATGCTCAACAAGGATATCAAGGGAAGAGGACTTTTCAGAGTGATCTTTTTCATCCCGTTCCTTCTGGGAAGCGGAGAGATCATGGCACAGCTCCTCAACCAGGGCGTAGAGCGCGCGGTACTTAACGTAATGGACGGACGTATCATCCCGTACAACGTTCTGATGTACTTCGGCGGCGATATCGCAAACGTTATCCAGGGTGTCTTCGGAAAACTGGTAAGCGTCCTCTGGCGAAGCGGAGTGCAGATACTGCTTTTCCTTGCGGGGTTGCAGAGCATTTCTCCCGCGCTTTACGAAGCGGCAAAGATAGACGGCGCGACAGAATGGGAGATATTCTGGAAGGTCACGATCCCCATGATCTCGCCCATGATGCTCCTAAACCTTGTATATACACTTGTTGATTCATTCACAAGTTCAGAAAACACATTGCTCCAGTACATCAGACTTTACGGCTTTACAAACGCGGAATTCAGTTACGCCGCGGCACTCGGCTGGATATACTTCGCATTCATAGGAGTACTCGTAGCCATCATATTTGCCGTAATGAAGAAATACATGCATACCAGCGAAGTAGAGGAGGTGAGAAAGCGTGAGCGCAAGCACAGAGTCTTCACAATCGAAAAGAAAAGACGTACTTTCGAACCTTAAGCTCCGTCTTTACCTGTTCCGCCGTAAATATGCATCCGAGACCGGAGCAAAGAAGATAGTGGTCACGATCGTAATGTACCTTCTGATAATCGGACTTGCGTTCGTGTTCATATATCCGTTCCTTTACATGATCATCAACTCGCTGATGACAAACTCGGACCTCAACAGTTCGTCCGTACACTGGATACCGACCGAGTTCAAGTTTGAAAACTACTCGATCGCGCTGCAACTCATAAACGGAAAGAGATATTTCATCAATTCCTCGATAGTGACTGTATTTGCGACGATAGGCCATGTAATAGCATGCTCGTTCATAGGATACGGTTTTGCAAGATATAACTTCCCCTTCAAAAACATACTGTTTGCGATAGTTATCCTTGCATTCATCGTTCCCACACAGACGATCATCATCCCTCTTTACCTGACTTACAACCAGTTTCACTGGATCAACACATATTGGCCGCTGATCCTTCCGAGCTTTTTCGGCTTTGGATTACGAGGCGCGCTGTATGTATTCCTCTTCAGACAGTTTTATCTTACTGTCCCGAAGAGCCTTGAGGAAGCTGCACGTATCGACGGCTGCGGATTCATGATGACCTACTGGAGGATCGTTTTCCCTCTTGCGAGAGCGACCCTGGTAGTAGCGCTCGTGCTCTCTGTCGTATGGCACTGGAACGATTCCTACGAACCCGGACTCTATATCAACAGTCCGACATTGCAATTTTTACCACCTCGTATCAACTCCATCATAGCAGCCGCAAACGCGCTTCCCGACCAGCAGCAGGAGATGCTGAGAAACCTCGGCCTTTCTGACGGTGAAGACACTCTTAACAATGCGGTGGTTATGGCAGGTGCCACGATAATCAGCTCTCCCGTTCTCCTGTTCTTTGCATTCGCACAGAGACAGTTCATGCAGGGTATCGAGAGATCCGGTATCACAGGCGAATAAGCGTAAAGCTCTGCTCCGCAGAGCCTTGATGCGCTCAAAGCCGAGCGGCTCCCCCGAACCGAAGGTTCGGGGGCAAAAATGATCGAAATTGCACAATAGTCACTCGTAAATAACGTGACGGGGCTTGCTTTATGAGTTAAAATACTATTATCCGATAACACACGCATAAGCGTTGTTATAAATATTCATTTTATGAATGGAGGAAATCTATGAAAAAAACACTCGTTAACAAGGTTATCGCAGCTGTTCTTGCAGGCACCATGATCTTCAGCCTTGCAGCATGCGGTGATAAGCCGGCTGACACTCAGCCTACTCAGGGTGCAACAGCTACACAGGCTACAGCTACAAAGGCTCCGGATCCGACAAAGGCTCCTGATGCTACAGCTACTCCTGCTCCTACACCCATCGCTATCACCATTTCTCTTCCTTCCGATGAAGAGCATCTTGAGGCAAATGAGCTTTATGACAAGCTTGTTGCAGAGCTCAACACCTACCTCAATGCAAACATCACATGGCAGTGGCAGGATCAGGCTACTTACTATGATGCAGAGCATCTCGGACTTAAGCTTTCCACAGGCGACGTTGCCGATGTTCTTGTAGTAGGTAAGGATGCTTCCTTCCTTTCCGCAGCTGAGGACGGTCTCTTCTGGGATCTCGCTCCTTACATCGACGATTATGACAACCTCGCTACCATTCCTGAGGCTACTCGTCAGAACGCTTCCGCAAACGGCAAGCTCTATGGTCTTCCTCGTTCAAGAACGCTCGCTCGTAACGGTCTCGGCTATCGTCTTGACTGGCTCAACAACCTTGGTCTCAAGGAGCCCACAACTTGGGATGCATACACAAAGATGCTCCACGAGTTCACATACGGCGATCCCGACCAGAACGGTGTTGACGATACAGTAGGTCTTGGTATCGACTCCTGGACAGGCGTTTGGAACATCATGATGACCTGGTTCGGCGTTCCCAATGAGTGGGGCATCGATGCCAACGGCGAACTTATCTACAAGGTTATGACTCCTGAGTACAAGACAGCCCTCAAGGCTTTCCGTGAACTCTATGAAGACGGCGTTATCAACATTGGTCAGGAAGGAATCGGCGGCGCTGATTACGACTTCATCAATGTAAGAGCAGGTAAGGCTCGTGACAACATCTTAAGAACCGGTCTTGCAGGATCAGGCGTTCAGGTTCTTGACGATCAGAGAAAGGTTCAGACATACTTCGTTGATCAGGGTCTCTATGGCGCTACCAATGAAGAGGGCGGCCTTGTTTACACCCTTCAGGGTTATGTTGACACCGGTCTTGGCGCACTTTGCTATCCTACAACCGGTATGAACAACCTCATCGCTATCTCCACAAAGAACATCAAGACAGAAGAGCAGCTTCGTGCGGTTCTCAATGTTCTCAACAAGATCAACGACGGTGTTTGCCTCAACCTCATCGAGTATGGCTGGGAGGGCGAGACCTACGATCTTAACAGCGACGGTTATGTAAGACTTTGGCCTGCAACAGATGACGACGGCACAGTTCATGAGCCTGTTGCATCTGCTAAGTACAAGAATGGTTTCAACCAGGTTATCCCTTACTTCACAGCTGAAGCTAATGCAAGACCCGTTTCCACTCAGGTTGGCGGCACACCTGTTACCGATCTTGAGCAGAAGCTCTATGCAGAAGACATTCAGTACTGCGTACCTAACTACGGCGCTTCCTACACATCTTACTTCTACATGGCTAAGGGCTCAGATCTTGACGCTATCATCAACGATGCTCAGCAGGCTTACATCCGCTGCGAGATCGACGAGGCAGCTCTTGACGCAGCTATCCAGCAGTGGTGGGATGCAGGCGGAAAGACCGTTACTCAGGAGATGAACAAGTACTTCAAGGAATCCAAGAAGTGATCTCTTAAATAACAATCTGTTCTGCTTAAAAGGCAAATAAAGATCAAAAAACGAGCGGCACACGGGCAATTATGGCTCGTGCGCCGCTTATTTAAAAAGGATGGATACGCATGAACATTAAAACAGCAGAGATATCCGAAAAAAGCATAAAGTTTGTATGGGACAAGTCAGAAGGTGCCGATTCCTATGCGCTTTTCTGGGCTGACCGCGATCATGAAGGGATGGAATTCGTAAAAAGATACGAAGGTCCCGAAACAGAATATGTACTGAACAAATCCACACATATCCCGCATTATGTATATGCGGAGAGCTATTCAAACGGAAAATTACTTGAAAGAAGCGAAAAGCTTAAGACAAGCGTAACATATAAACAGGCTCCCCAGCTTGAAAAACTCGGAAGGGGTCTTATAGCGGTAAAAACAACCAACGGCATTTTCCTCGGATGGAGGATGTTCCTTGACGAAGTAAAGGGCCATAACGAGACCGGTCTCACCGGTACCGACTATGTCATCTATAAAAACGGCGCAAAGCTTGTGACCGTGTGCGACAGCACAAACTACCTTGACGAAGACGGAAAAGAGAGCGATAAATACAGTGTGGCTCCCGTTTCCGAGGGTAAAGAAGGAGAGCGTTCTCCTGAAGTCTCCGCGTGGGCTGACGGAAAGAACTATATCGAGATACCCATGAAAAAGCCTGAAGGCGGAATCACAGGCGATGTTGCGCGTTCAGACGACGGAGGACACAACGAGTCCTTCGGGCAGCCTTACACCTATTCGGTTAACGACATGTCGATCGGAGATATTGACGGCGACGGAGAATTTGAGTATTTTGTTAAATGGGATCCTTCAAACGCTCATGATGTTTCTCACAGAGGATATACGGGAAAGTGCTACATCGACTGCTACAAGCTTTCAGGAAGGCTTTTGTGGCGTCTCGACATGGGCGTGAACATCCGTGCGGGCGCTCATTATACGCAGTTCATCGTATATGATTTTGACGGTGACGGAAAAGCGGAGATGTCCGTTAAGACCGCTCCCGGCACAAAGATGATAAAATACGACGAAGCAGGAAACGTGATCTCGGAAAAATATATCACTATTCCCGAAAGAGACTTAAAGAACGGCATCACAAACGAAGACAATTACGTTTGCTCTTCCAAGGACTATTATGACAACCTCGTAAGCCACTTCATGAACTGGCAGAATTATGAGGAAGTGCGCTCCGGACAATGGCCGAAGACCATCGAAGAGTGCATAAGGATGAGACCCAGATACACTTATCCTCTGTCAAAAGAGGACGCAGAGGCCCTCGCCGACTATTTCATCGACGATTTTGCGCCTCGTCTTTCGGAAAAGAACCGCCTCCGCGAGTTTGAAGGATTTATCTTTAAGGGTCCTGAATATCTCACGATGTTCTCCGGAGACGGCGAAGAGATCGAGACGATCGATTTCCCCGTACCGCGTGAGGATGACGGTCTTCGCTGGGGCGATTACGCATGGAAGAGGATAGAACCCTGCAACCGTGTGGACCGTTTCCAGTCAGCTGTGGGATATCTTGACGGAAAGCATCCTTACCTCATCATCTGCAGAGGATATTATACAAGAACTACCATCACAGCTTATGATTTCTCAAAGCGTAAGCATGAACTGTATTTCAAGGTGGATTCGGGTTATGTTCCGATGGACAATCCCTTTGCTCATCACTGTTCGCCCGACGGCACCGATGAGAAATACGGCATCATCAGCGGACAGGGCGATCACAGCCTTTCGGTAGCGGATATCGACGGCGACGGCTGCCAGGAGATCATCTACGGCGCCTGTGCGATAGATCATGACGGAAACGTCCTCTATTCCTCAAAGGAACCTATGCCCGACGGCACGCTTGTAAAACTCGGACACGGCGATTCCATGCATGTTGCGCATATCGATCCCGACAGACCTGGCTTCCAGATCTTCAATGTATTTGAGGGCGCATCGGGAGTCCCCTACGGATATGCATTAAGAGACGCGGAAACAGGAAAGGTGTTCTTTGGAGAACGCGCCGACAGAGACCTGGGACGCTGCATGATAGGAGACATCAACCCGAATGTCAGAGGCCTTCAGGTATGGGTGGGAAAGATACAGGATTGCAAAGGAAATGTCCTTCCCGACAAGCTCCTCGGCACCAATTTCAGCATCAGGTGGGCCGGAGACCTTTCCACACAGATACTTGACGGTGTCGATTACATCGGAGGAAGACATATCGGTCTTGTTGCGGACAACACTCACGGCCTCATGCTCGAGCCCGAGAACACGTCGACAAACAACGGCACCAAGGGAAATCCCTGCCTGGTTGCGGATCTTTTCGGAGATTTCAGAGAAGAACTTGTCCTTCGCACAACTGACAGCAGCTTTGTAAGGATCTATACCAACACTGAGATCACAAAGCACAAGCTCTTCACTTTGCTCCACGATCCCATGTACCGTACGGGCGTGGCATGGCAGAACAACTGCTACAACCAGCCCTGCTATACATCGTTCTACTACGCATCGGACATGGATTTTGCAGAGGTTCTTCCCGAGCTTGACAAATAAGATCTTTTAAAAGGACAGCATACAAAAAAACAATGGCGGATTGGTTTAAACGCAAAATCGAACAAACCTCGTATAAGTACATGCTTTCGGCGGGTGTTGCGGTTTTTGTTACCATTCTCGCCATTGTTTTCTTTATTGTCACATGCGTGTACTCGAGAAATAAGTACACCGACGAGACCGGACAGAAGACGGTCTTTCGTTCACAGCAGATAGCTTCTTTTGTGGACGAGAATTATGGTATTTTTGAAAAGTATTATATAGCTTCACTTGACGACGACGAGGTCGACTGGCTTTTACAGAACAGCTTTACGGCGCGTGACTACAGCAGATACAAGGCTGTTGCGGATATCATGAGCGGAAGCCAGATGTTCATTGAACATGTCAGAGGTTATATCCTCTGCGATCTGAGAGACGGGTGGGTGCTTTCCGACAGAGGACTCATGACGCTCGATGAACTGAAGAACAAAGAGGAGCTGAAGGCGCTATACAACAGGAGCGTGACGGGAGAGAGGCGCTTCTGGAACTATGTTCATACTACAGTTTCCGAGCCTGTTCCGGGAGTTGACATAAATTTCCGGCAGACCTTTGACAACAGCGGATTGAGTCTTGTGATAAAACTGCCGGAAAACTCCATCGACACCTATGCCCTGGCTGTAGTCAGCATAAACATGAATACATGGAAAAACCGCATACAGAGCCTTCTCGAGGATGATGAGGAGATAGTTGTGACAAGCCCTGCCGGGGATATCGTCTATTCTTCGTATGAGGCGCTGAACGATGCGGCGCTTAAGAAAAGTGAGCGCGAGGTGGTAAGAGCGGCCGACGGAAAGCGTTTTATCGCAGCCGGCACAAGCTCTGCTGTGGGCTCTTTCACATATCATGTATTCAGCAGATTTAAGACCGGAGTGTACCTCGCAAATGTTGCGACCTGGGTGATACTCCTGTTCTTTGTTCTCCTCACATCGGTAATGTTCATGATGCTCGCGCGCATCGCCTACAATCCGGTGAACAACCTTGTAAAAAACATAGTGGGGAACGAAAAGGAAGTTCAGGGAGGAAACGAGTTCAATCTTATAAGCAGACATGTGTCCGGCTTAAAGATAGACAAGGAACACCTTGAGAGAATGGTGATGAGCCAGACATCGCGACTGCAGGAGATGTTTGAACTTCACCTGATAAATGAGAACATAAAGTCGGAAGATGAGTGGAACGACTATTTTGAAGGACTCCATCTTCCGAATTACGGATATTTTGCGACTGCGGTTATGGTGCTTGACCTGAGCGGCGAGACCGAAGTGCAGTCATCACTGAGCGAAGACGTCATCTGCCTTCGTATCGTGGATTCCATGCCTGCGGAGTTGCGGGAACTGCTGTGGATGCAGCCTGTGTACAACTCGTGCACCATTTTCTGTCTTTTCGGTGATGACGACGAGGCAAAGCTTCTTTCAAAGATAATGACCTTCCACGAAAAGATACAGCGCTTCACCTTTGAAGAAGCCGGCCTTCATGTCATCATGGGCGTGAGCAACACGTGCACGGAGCACAGAAGGATAAGACGAGCCTACAGAGAGAGCATCAAAGCTCTTACAAACAGCGCGCCGGAGGGCATTGGAGAGAGCTCCGAGAGCACCGTTCCACAGTGCAGATTTTTCTTTTCAAATACATCGGATCGCGGTGAGTCCTATGCAAACAGCTTTGAAAATGAGATAATGGAAGCACTCAAAGCCTGCGATAAGCAAAAAGCATATGATGTTACGAACCGCTTTGCTTCCCACCTTCAGACAGTGGCTTCGGTAGACATTTCCATACTTTACATCATGCGCTACGTGAACAGCATCCTGCTCACGGCCTTTGAAGCCAATATAAATCTCGAAGAGATCTCGCAGGAGAACCTGAGAAAGATATACAGAGAGCTGCTTTCGGGAATGGAGCCGGGGCGCATCAGAAGATACATAAAAGCGAGCCTCATCGATCCAATACTTGACGGCATGTCAGTAAGGATGCAGGATGATTCCTATAAGATCATGAGATCCATAGAAGAACTCGTCGAAGAGACAAAGGGCGACATATTGCTTGCGGAATGCGCGGAAAAGCTGAACGTGCATCAGACCTACATCTGGAAGATAATGAAGATGGAAAAGGGCATGTCGTTCACGGAATATACGGAAAAATACAAGACGGACGAGGCAAAGAAGCTTCTTCTCCGCACGGACATGACGGTGCAGGAGATCGCGACAGCGCTGAATTATTCAAATGCGCAGAATTTTATCCGCTTCTTCAGTAAAGTCACTGGCGTAACGCCCGGAAAATTCAGAAAGCTGAACTGATATGATCTTAAAAGACTTCAGATCAAAGACAACACGAAAAATCATCACAGCAGGCGCGCTGGCTCTCCTTGCGCTCTTTTCAGCATGCGCAAAAAATGACTTAAAACCCGGGAACAGGCAGACTGTGACTGTCATGACCATCGAGTTCAACTCTGGAAAATCAAACAGCGGAGAGCATGCGAGAGAAGTGATGAAGCGCGTGGAAGATTACTGCGGCTGCAATCTCTCGATCGAATGGGTGAACAATGACGAACTCAGTGACTACAGAACGCTTGCGTTTTCGTCACCTCAGTCCATGCCGATGATCATGACATACGGAGGCGTGATGACGGGAGATGTCGTATCCGCCGCAAAAAAAGGGCTTTTTGTAAACCTTGACGAATATATCCATGACGAAAAAAAATACCCCAATCTCTCAAAGATACGTGAGGATGTGGCCGACAGCCTTTCGGTCGACGGAAAACTTATAGCGATCCCGAGGACCAGAGTAGTCGGGCGTTACGGCCTGTGCTACAGGACCGACTGGGCAGAGAGACTGGGATTAGAGGAGCCGTCCACACCGGAAGCGGTATATGAGATGCTCCGTGCCTTTACCTATGACGATCCCGACGGAAACGGACTCGACGACACGATAGGTCTTGAGATGACCTCTTACACAGGCGTGTTTGATATCATCCAGACATGGTTCGGATGCGGGAACGGCTGGGCGGAAGTGGACGGAAAGCTTATCCCTGTCCATATGCAGATGGAATACATCGATGCGCTCGACTATATCAAAAAGCTCTACGATGACGGGCTGATGCCTGCCGACTGGGCTGTGAGACCTACAGAGACATGGTCTGATGGCTGTAAGTCAGGTGTAAACGGCGTTTTCATCGATGTCATGGATTCGGGGCGAAGGATATGGGACTATTTCAACAATGACGCAACCTGGACGGCATCCGTTACGGATCCGTCCACAGCAGCTTCCATGACGCTCTACGGCGCGGTGAACGGAAGGACTCTCGCGACATCGGGCTACAACGGATATTTTACTCTGTCATCATCGACCTGTGACACGCCTGAAAAAATAGAGGCCGCGCTCACATTTCTCGACAGGCTCTGCGACGATGAGATGCTGGTGCTCACACAGTACGGCATTGAAGGCATACACTATGTGATAGATGACGAGGGCTACATTGAGAAGATCGATCCGGAAAAGCCTTCTCTGCACAATGACTATGCCGGTTTTAACCAGCTTTTGGCATATCTTCCTTCGGCGGAGCATGTACCGGAGCCTCATGTGAAGACTTCCGCGCGTCAGGAGGCGTTAAACGATGCATATGCAGCGGCGCTCGAACACGCAGTGATAAATCCCGCAGCGACATATCTTGTAAATTCCGCGACCTATGCGGAAGTCGGAGCATCGTTACAGGAAATGGTGGATGAAGCAAGGACGCAGTATATACTTGGTGAGATAAGCAAAGTGAGACTCATAAGTACTCAGCAGAAATGGCTTGAGATGGGCGGTGCGGCGATCATCGACGAAGTGAACGCCAACAGGTGACACTAGAAAACTTTTTTGTAAAGGCGGACGATATGATGGATCTTTCCGGTGTTTGGAATGTCGAGCTTTTGGGCGAAGGAAAATTCGTAAAAAAGAAGGGGACGGTAAATATCCCCGGGGCCGTTCAGGAACAGGGCTACGGCAGAGAGATAACAAAGGATACCGAATGGGTGAGCGGGCTTCACAATACCTTCTGGTATGAGCGGAGCGAATATTCCTATGCTCAGGAACACGGGACAAATGTGCCTTTTCTCGCACAGCCTCCCTTTGTTTTCAACGGGCTCGCGCGCTATCAGAGAAAGGTTTCGATAAAAGAGCAGGGAGAGTATTTCCTTTTTATCGAGATCACAAGATGGAAAGTGAAAGCGTATGTTGACGGTGTGCTGAAAGGCGAGATCGTTTCTCTTGTTGCGCCTTTTGAGTTCAATCTCGGAAAACTCGATGTGGGAGAGCATATAATCACGGTCGAAGCAGATACTTCGATGCAGTATCCCTACCGTCCTGACGGACACGGTGTGTCAGATGCGCTCGGAGCATCCTGGAACGGCATGGGAGGAGAAGTATCGCTCCTCACTCGCGCCGAATATGAAAAAAAGGCCGCAGACCGCAGGAAATACGCCGCAAAGCATAAAAGAGAGATATGCGTGGAGGACGGAAAGTTCTTTGTGGACGGCGAACCCACCTATTTCAGGGGCACGCATTACGGCGGAGATCATCCTCTAACCGCGCTTCCCGATACGACGGGGGAATATTACAGAAAAATGCTCCGTACCATAAAAAAGTACGGTTTCAACTTTGTGAGATGCCATTCCTATTGTCCGCCCGACGCAATGTTTCAGGCGGCGGACGAGGAAGATGTCTACATCCTTGTCGAATGCGACATGTGGAATGTGTTCAACGACGGCATCGAGATGAACGATGTTTTAAAGGCCGAGACAGAGCGCATCCTTAAAGCGTTCGGACATCATCCATCCTTTGTGCTGTTTTCCCCTTCAAACGAGCCCGGCGGCGGGTGGCACAATGTCCTCCGCGAGTGGGTGGCATATGCCCGGGAGACCGACAAAAAGCTTGGATATGAGCACAGAAGGCTCTATACAGCCCAGTCCGGCTGGCATTACGATACCATTCCCCAGGAGACCACAGGTACTGATTTCCTCTATCTTCACAAGACAAATTTTGGCGAACTCGGCGGGGGCATCGTAAGAGGCCCGCAGGGCTGGAACGGCAGGGATTACAATTCTTCGATAGAAGGCGCAAAGATCCCCTGCATGTGTCATGAACTCGGCCAGTGGTGCGTTTATCCGGACTTCGGCGTGATCGACAAGTTCAAAGGCTATTTAAGTCCCGGACTTTTCAAGGTGTTTAAGCAGAGCGCAAAGGCGCACGGAGTGCTCTCGATGAACGAGACATTTACACGCTGCTCAGGAAAACGCCAGATGATGTTCATAAAAGAGGACCTTGAAGCCAACTACAGGACGGACGGTATGTATGGCTATGAATACCTTGACGCGCACGATTATCTTGGGCAGGGCGGCGCGCTAATAGGCTTTCTTGATGCGTTCTGGGACAGCAAGGGCTACGTCACCGAGGACGAATTTAAGGAAATATGCTCTGAGACCGTGATCCTCACAAGGCTCAGGAGCTATGTATACAAAAACACCGAGAGCATCTCCACGAGCATAGAGGTCTGCCATTTCGGAAAAGAGGACCTCACCGACGTTGATGTTTTCTGGGAATTAAAAGAAAAATACGGTGAGCATACTCATATCGCAGGCGGCGTCATGAGCGTTTCGAGGATCCCTAAGGGTGGGAACACCAAGGTGGGAAGGATAGAACGCGGACTTTCAAACGTCAAAAAAAGCGGCCTGTTCGTGCTGGAGATGAGTATAAGAAAGAGAAAAGAGATCATCGCAAAGAACCATTGGGATATTTCGATCTTTGTGAAGGACAACACCGAGTCCAAGGCGTTTTTCACAAGAGATGTCACCGAAGCGGAAGATGCGCTCAAACGCGGCATGAGCGTAGTGTTCTGTCCGTTCCTCTCCGACATGGACTATGACTGCCCGGGTTTAAGCTTCAGAAATTCCTTCTGGAATGCCCAGATGGGACCGAACTGGGTGAGGTCCATGGGGCTTGTGACAGACAGCGCACATCCGGCTTTTCAGGGATTTCCTACAGAGGAATACGGCGGCTGGGAATGGGACGATATCCTTTCGTCGGCAAGAGGCATTCAGATCCCTCCGGAAATAAAGTGCATAGCGCGTCCCATTGACGACTGGAACCGTAATTACAGCCTCGGGCTGATATTTGAAGCAAAGGTGCACAAAGGAAAACTCCTGTTCGTCTCCGCAAATCTGGAAGGAAATTTCGACGACAGGCCGGCAGCCTATGCACTTAAGAAATCGCTTCTTTCCTATGCTGCATCGGATGCTTTTTCGCCAAAGCAGAAGATAGATTTCAGCATTGTTTCGGACCATATCGCTCCGCTCTACAAGGGCTTTGACATCATTTCCGAGATCAGCATGCCCGGATTTGAGCCCGACACTCCGATCAAGGAAAACGAAGGCTTTATGGCGATGGCCGACATAAATCCGAACACATCCTGTTTTGTAAAGAACTTGAAGCTCCCCGCAAGGATAAAGATAGAACTCACATATCCTGTGGCTGTCACAGGGATCCGCTATCTAGCACCGCAGTCCGACAGACATTTCCTCGGCGTGATAAAGGACTATCGCCTCTATGGAAAAAACAGCGACGGAAAGGAAAAACTGCTTTCCGAGGGAACGCTCAAAAACTGCTTTGAAGAGCAGAAGATCGAGTGCAATGCATTTGAGACGGATATTCTTTATCTTGAAGTCCTGAGCACCTACGGAAGAGGGAAGACCGTACGCTACAGGAAAGAGCGCGAAGGGTGGTTCAGGGAAGAAAGAGAAGATCCGCAGTATCTTCAGGTCGCAGAGCTTAATATCATGTTTACGGGCGACATACCTGTAAGGCACAACGATCTCCGCTTCTGGAGAGGAAGATCCGCAAGACACACCGAAGAGATAGACGACTAGGCCCACGAACTCCGTTCGTGGGAGAATAAAGGAGAAATGATATGAAACTGTATAAGCTGACCAGCGGGGAGGGCTATGCTTCCTTCGGCTGCATCTGGAAAAAAGGAGAATGCCGCAGTGATTCTTCGTTTTTACTGAAAAACTCTGAGGGACAGTCGATCCCGGTCCAGTCAAGAGTCACCGCTTACTGGCCCGACGGGAGTGTAAAGTGGACCGCGCATACAGCAGATGCCGCTCTTATGGGAAGGGAAGCTGAGATCACCGTTTTCGAAGGCAGCGGTCCGGACGCTTTCAGTGACGGGATCAGGGTCACAGAAACAGACAGGGAGTTTACCGTATACAACGGATGCGTCACCGTGACCATCGAAAAAGACGGCAAACACATTTTTAAAAGCATCGAAAAGAACGGCCGCATCACCGCGCGTGACGCGGTTCCGGTGCTCACGCTCGAAGAACCTTTTGAAACACAGGGCTACAAAGCACGTTTTGACCACACCTACGAGGGTGTCTCGGATCACGTTGAAATCGAGGAAGCGGGAAGCTTACAGTATATTTTCAAGTTTACAGGATCTCATGCGGACAGGGACGGAAACAGAAAACTGCCGTTCATCATCAGGATGAAGGTGCAGTATATGTGTGAAACATTGCAGTTCACACATACTTTTGTTTACGACGGTGACGAGAACAGGGATTTCCTGAAAGGTCTCGGCATCAGCTTTAAAAAGCCGATGAGCGGTCCGCTTTACAACAGGCACATCAAACTCACCACCGACAACGGAGTGTTCCATGAGGGCATGATAACGCTCTGCAGTTGGAAACCGAGAGTGCCAAAGGGATTTGCGGATGCTCAGGTAAGAGGAGAGATCTTAAGGCCCGAAGGCCAGGATCTCGTTGACATGGAGAAGATACTTGAGGCCACGCCTTACTGGGATACATATGATGTTTGCCAGGACAGCGCGGATCATTTTGCCGTCCGTAAAAAGCTTGCGGGTGACGACTTATGCTACATTGACAGTTTTCACGGGAACCGCACAAAAGGCGCGCTCTGCTTCGGATCGGAAAGCGGCTGTGTCTGTGTGGGCATCAGGGATTTTTGGGAAAAATATCCGAGCGGTTATACGGTGTCGGGACTTTCCGAGGATGAGGCAGTCTGCAGCGTATGGCTCTGGAGCCCGTCAGCGCCTGTAATGGATTTCAGGCACTACGCAAGACGCGGTTACAACAGCATCTGCTATGAAGGCTATGATTACAAGGGAGCGGATCCTTACGGCGTGGCGTGCACGAACGAGTTCTGCCTGGAGTTTTTCGATGATATGATCGTTCAGGACAGTGTGCTCACTGCATATGCCGATAAATACAACGATCCCGCGGTCTATGTGGGTTCACCTGAATTTTATCATGAGATGGGCGCGTTCGGCTACTGGTCTCTTCCCGACACTTCCACGGAAGTCGGAAAATGGATAGAGGACCAGCTTGACAAAGCCTTTAAGTTTTATGAGAACGAAGTGGAACAGCGCAAGTGGTACGGCATGTTCAATTACGGTGACTTCATGCACACCTACGATCCCGCGCGTCATGTATGGCGTTACGATGTGGGCGGATATGCGTGGGACAACACCGAGCTCGTGCCGACTCTCTGGCTGTGGCTCTTTTTTATCCGGACAGGCCGCGCGGATGTATACAGGCTTGCGGAAAAACTGTCAAGACACACATCGGAGGTGGATGTTTACCATATCGGGAAATACAAGGGAATGGGATCACGCCACAATGTGCGTCACTGGGGCTGCCCCTGCAAGGAAGCGCGTATCGCTATGGCGGGACACCACAGGATCTTTTATTTCCTTACGGGAGACAGAAGGCTTGAAGACATTTTTGACGAACTCAAGGACAATGAGGAGACCTTCCTGAACCGTGATCCGCTCGGCGATTTTTATGACAAGGACAAGATGGTCTTTCCATCGCATGCGCGCTCCGGGCCCGACTGGTCGTCACTCTGCTCGAACTGGATGATGCAGTGGGACCGTTTCAACGACGAAACCTACAAAAACAAGATCATAGTAGGCTCTGACGAGATAAAGGCGGCA
>JAEENL010000189.1 GCA_016283775.1 Lachnospiraceae bacterium
TTGCATTTTGTGACCTCAAAAGCATTTATCTATTCGTCAAATAATAAAAATGCGATCCATCTCGTATAAAAACCCAAGATATATCCTATCATAAATAGCACTTGTTTTCAATGAAAACCCGCTTATCATGCGGGCTTTTGGGCGGGTGAACCCGCCCATCAATCCTATCGTTACGTCTCTTTTTTCTTTTGTTTTTCCGGATCTTTTCGAGCAGCGGTTTTTACTTCCGCCTGGTACGATTTCAGTTTTGAGAGAACGCTTTCTAGTTAAATTAAAACGAATCTTTCCGTACCCATGATGTACCCATCACTTCATTTCCTGTTATCAAATTGTTATCACGTGTAAACAAAAAAGCTTCTGAAAGCGCATGTTTATGCCATCAGAAGCCTTTAATCACTGCTTTTTAGTTTTTACCCGCAAACCACCCGATATTATTCCATCTCTATCGTGCCCGGAGGCTTGCTGGTCAGGTCGTAGAATACGCGGTTTACTCCGCGAACCTCGTTTATTATGCGGCTCATGACCTTTTGCAGAACGGCAAACGGTATCTCCGCAGCTTCGGCTGTCATGAAGTCGATGGTCTTTACAGCGCGGAGGCAGACTGCATAGTCATAGGTACGCTCATCACCCATTACACCGACGGAGCGGACATTTGTGAGAGCGGCGAAGTACTGATCGGGCATCCATGCCGGTCTGTCTGCGGCAGTCTTGTTTTCCTGTTTTCTCCACTCTTCTGCAGCCTTTGCGATCTCTTCACGATAAATATAGTCGGCATCCTGAACGATAGTGACTTTTTCCGCGGTCACCTCTCCGATTATCCTGATACCGAGGCCGGGGCCGGGGAAAGGCTGACGGAACACAAGTGCCTCAGGAAGTCCGAGCTCAAGCCCTGCGCGGCGTACCTCATCTTTAAACAGATTTCTCAAGGGTTCCACGATCTCTTTGAAATCCACATAGTCGGGAAGGCCGCCCACATTGTGATGAGACTTTATAACAGCGGATTCGCCGCCGAGGCCTGATTCCACCACATCGGGATAGATGGTGCCCTGAGCGAGGAAATCGACCTTGCCGATCTTTTTTGCCTCTTCCTCAAATACGCGGATGAATTCCTCACCGATTATCTTTCTCTTTTTCTCAGGCTCACTAACGCCGACAAGCTTGCCGTAATAGCGTTCCTGAGCATTCACACGTATGAAGTTAAGGTCAAAGGAACCCTTCGGACCAAAGACCGCTTCCACTTCATCGCCCTCATTTTTTCTGAGAAGACCATGATCCACAAAAACGCATGTAAGCTGCTTTCCGACTGCGCGTGAGAGAAGTCCCGCAGCTACGGAAGAATCCACGCCGCCCGAAAGAGCAAGAAGCACCTTGCCGTTTCCTATGCGCTCGCGAAGCTCTTTAACAGTGGTCTCCACAAAGGAATCCATGCGCCAAGTGCCTGCACATCCGCAGATCCCGCGCACAAAATTGAAAAGTATCTCTTTTCCGTACTCAGTGTGCAGCACTTCAGGATGGAACTGGATCGCGTAAAGACCCTTTTCCTCAAAAGAAGCCGCTGCCGCCGGGCAGTTATCTGTTTTTGCAATAGTCTTAAATCCAGGAGCGAGCTTTGAAATATAGTCAAAATGGCTCATCCATACGATCGAATCGGCAGGCACGCCCTTGAAAACGGGAGAAGAAGTGTCAAAATGTGTAAGCGTCTTTCCGTATTCACGGTTTTCGGCGCGTTCCACCTTTCCCCCAAGAACGTGGCTCATAAGCTGCGCGCCGTAGCAGAGCCCGAGTACAGGTATTCCAAGCTCGAAAAGCTCTTTTGAATAGGTGGGCGCGCCTTCCTCATAGCAGCTGTTCGGACCGCCTGTGAGAATGATGCCCTTAGGGTTCATTTCCTTTATTTTGTCGATCTCCGTCCTGTATGAATAGATCTCACAGTAAACGTTGCACTCGCGGACACGCCGCGCTACGAGCTGATTGTATTGTCCTCCGAAGTCAAGAACAATGATCTTTTCCTGTGTCATAGTCCCTCCGTCTGAGCATTCCATGACATGTTAAAAACACGCCGGATGATAAACTTTATAGGATGGTAGCACATTTTCCGAGTATTCTCAATTGGTGCGGTCATTATTATTATTAATGGGATTGAACACATATCGTGTCCGCCACGGTGATCAGCAGTCAAATCTGAACACTGCGGCGCCGTGCGCGTTTATCTGTACCGAAACCTTATCATCCAGTACCGGCACCTTTTTCCCGGTCCAAAGTTCCTTTGCGTCGGCATATCCCGAGAGATCGGCGGATGAAAGATCAAACACGAGTTTTCTCTTTTTGTCGGATATATTGAAAAGCGCAACATACACGGTCTTGGCATTTTTCGAAGGCGCTATCCATGCGATCTCAGAGTCCGTCCTGTAGAGCTGGTGAGCGCAGTGTGTGGTTTTTTCAATGTCCAGGATCTCTTTGTTTGTTAGAAGCTTTAAAGTGAACTCGTCGTTCTTCGGCAGATGGGCGCCTACCATAAGCGGCGAACGCATCATGCACCACAAGGACATCATCGTGATCTGCTCATCCTTGGTAAAGCGGGTGCGGTCGTCGGGGTTGTAATCCTGACGGAGCGCTCCCACAGGGAGCATGTCGGCATCGGGCCAGTGTCCCGGCCCAGCATGCGTGCACCACTCTTCGGCACGTTTGAACATATCGAGAAGGAGCTCCCATTTGTCCCAGAAATCGTCCGTGATGCGCCACATATTGGCATTTGCTTTGAGATGCTCCGCCTGAGCTATGGGCGCAGGTCCCGGAGAGAGGCTTAAAACAATGTCCCGTCCGCAGTTCTTTACCGCGTCATGGATCAGCTCGATCTCTTTACGGCAGCGGGGATATTCCCTCGCTATGTCATCAACCTTTACAAAATCGACGCCCCAGGATGCATACATCTTGAAAATGCTGTCATAATAAGCACGCGCACCCGCTTCGTTGGATTCGCACTTAAGCCCGTACATATCGGGGTTCCAGAAACAGATGGAGTTGGGATCTGCGACCTGTTTTGCGGTAAAGTCGGAATCCTTGATCTTTAGATCTTTGTGCGCCGCCATTCTCGGCATTCCGCGCATTATGTGGATGCCGAATTTCAGCCCACGGTCATGCACATATTTTGCAAGTTTTTTAAAGCCGGTATTGTTTGCGCTCGAAGGAAAACGATTCGGCGCGGGGATGAGACGCCCGAAGGCATCCATGACAAGTTCCGAAAACGGCTGGTACTCATGTGAATCAGCAAAGGGCTGATACCACTGGATATCCACTACGACATATTCCCAGCCGTATTCTCTGAGATTCTCTGCGATATAATCCGCATTTGCCTTCACCTGTTCCTCATTTACCGCGGCGCCGAAGCAGTCCCACGAGTTCCATCCCATAGGCGGTGTCTGTGCTGTCATTTTCTGATCTCCTTTTTATTTGAAAAATATCACGCTTTGGATCCGATCTTGTTTTCCGACTTTTCGAAAGAATGAGTCCAGTCGGAGAAAAGCAGGAACAATATAAATACAATGCTGCTCAAAGACCAGGTGATGGGATATGCCCACGAAATGGTCTGAAATACAGGAAACAGCCGTATCGCAACGGTCACGTAGGTCACTCGGAAAATGCACCAGAAAGCGAGCATAGTGACCATGGGAACTACCGACTTCCCGCAGCCTCTCATAACTCCGGCCGCGCAGTGCGAAAAAGCGAGAAGCAGGAAAAACAGTGATGTCACCCGCGCATGTATCATGCCGTATTCTATGGATGTTTCGTCCGAAATGAAAAACTTGAGAAGCGGATGCGATCCCCAGAACATTACAAAGCCAATGAGCTCCGAGAAAGCCATTCCAAGTATCAGTGAACTCGTGGCTCCGCGCTTTGCCCTGTCATATTTCCTTGCGCCGAGATTCTGGCTCACAAAGGTCGGAAGCGCCATAGACAGACAGTTTATCGGAAGGAACACAAAACCTTCGATCTTGTGATACGCTCCCATCCCGGCCATTGCCGCATCTCCGAAGTCGTTCACGTTTTTCTGTATCGTCATATTTCCGATGCTGATAACGGAATTCTGGATGCCTGTGGGTATGCCCTGAAGCACCACTTCTTTCATCATGCTGCCGTGCCACTTTATGGACTTGAACCTGAGCTTCATGTAATCGTCTTTGTATGCGGTCATCCTCAGGATGCAGAGCACAACGCTCACAGCCTGTGACAGGACTGTGGCGGCCGCTGCTCCCGCAACGCCCATTCCGAAAAGG
>JAEENL010000190.1 GCA_016283775.1 Lachnospiraceae bacterium
AAGTTTGAGGATCCCACCGCTTTCCTCAAGGTACTTGACGGATATTATGAGAATTACGAAAAGTCCGAGTTCAAGTTTGAGGACAAGGAATACACAAGGCTCACAGGCCCCGTTTCGGCGGAATACGGTTATCCTATGCCTGCTGAGACCGATGTCAACAATACTTCCGTTGTAGAGTACTATATCATCGTTCCCGGACTCCGTGACGATATCGAGCAGGAGCATGTTGTTGACAATATGTGTTCGCTCCTCGGCTCAACATCATCCGTCCTCGGACAGGCGATGAAGAGAGCGTTCCCTTCGGCTTCTTTCGGGATCGGAAGAGAACTTGCCGCAGAGGATGACGGCATCTGCATCACCGTAAACAATGTAAATAAGGGCGATGCGGAACTTATAAAGAAAATAGTCGATGAGGCTTTCAAGGATGTTGCCGCAAACGGTTTCGCCGCGGACCTTGTTGACAGTTATGTTGCATCCCTCAATCTCTCCACAAGGCTTTCCCAGGAGAATTCAAATCCCATCGAGGGCATCATCTACAGCTTTGCATATGATTATGCCGTAACAGGCGATGCCTTCAAGTATATCGAGAACGTGGAATATCTTGACAAGCTTGCCGAGATGAACAACGGTGCTTATCAGGCAGCTGCGCAGAAGTGGTTTGTAGGAAATGACCTCACAGCGCTTGTGACCGTTTATCCCGATGCCGGAGCAAAGGAAGTAAAGGACGCCGCTCTCGCAGATAAGCTTGCCACTATAAAGGCATCACTTTCCCAGGATGAGATCAACGCGATCGTTGCAGAGACCAACGCTCCCGCGGAAGAGGAGGACTTCAGTGAGGCTATCGCTTACCTCAAGGCTGTCGACGTTTCAAGCCTTCCCGAAGAGGTAAGGATCTATGATGTGAACGATGTCACAGGTGACGACGGCATCAGAAAGATCGACGCTGTCGCAAACGTTGACGGAGTCGGCACAGCTTCCGTATATTTCGACGCTGCGGCCGTTCCTCAGGAGGATATCCACTGGCTCAGACTTTTCACTCGTCTTCTCGGAAAGCTTGATACCACAAAGCACAGTGAGGATGAGCTCTCAGTACTTATGTCCCGTTACCTGTATGACGGATCGATCGGCGTAAGCATTCAGGAGATAAGTGACGAGCTTGACCTCGACGGTTTCGTTACATATCTTGTAGCATCATGGACAGCTGTCGACGAGGATCTTGACGAGGGCTACGACCTTGTGAAGGAACTTCTGTTTGAGACAAAGTTTGATGACAAGGCAAAGCTTCTTGAAAAGGTACAGGCTCAGAAGACTGCGACCAGAAACAGCATCAATTCAAGCCCTTACAATATTGCGCTCTATCGTGGCCTCGGCGTGGAGATCCCTTCGCTCAGACTCTATTCGTACATGAATTACGTTGAGTACTACCAGTTCCTTGAACAGCTCGAGGCTCTGCTTCAGACAGGTTCGGACGAGCCCGGAAAGAAATTTGCGGCAATGCAGGAGTTCTTTAAGAACAAGGCCGGCGCAGTCTCGACTTTTGCGGGCAACAAGGAGAGCATCAATGTAAACCGTGCTCTTGCGGATGCATTTTTTGCAGATATGCCTTCCGTAACAAGAACACCTGCAGTGTATGACATTCCCGCGCCCGCTTACAATGAAGCACTGATCGTGGACAGCAATGTTCAGTTCAACTGCATCATCGCAAACTACGGACAGCTTGGCATCGAGGGATATGATGCCGGCTTTGATGCGATCGCGTCTCTTGTTGCGGATACCATCCTTGTACCGACTCTTCGTGACGGATATGGTGTATACACACCCTGGAACGGTTTTATGGCTGCTTACGGCATGTATCTCATTACATACCGTGACCCCAACATCCGAGAGACATTTGACACCTACGAGAAGCTTCCCGAAATGATCGAGGCGCTTGCCATCGATCAGGATACGCTGAACGGCTATATCCTCAGCGCATATTCAGGATATGCTCAGCCTGTGGGAGAGCTTGCGGGCGCCGAAAATGCCATCACTACGATCATGGTCGGCGAGGAGCAGGGCTACCAGCTTGAATACATGAAGCAGCTAAAGGCCGTTACTCCCGAAAAGGTAAAGGAAGCCGCAAAGATCTACAAGAACGCCTATGACAACGGTGTCCTCTATACAGCGGGAAGTGCCGGAAAGATCAACGACAACAAGGATCTTTACGATGTCATCCTCAATCCTTTCAACGCAAAGGATGCATCAAAGGTTGAATACACCGATGTCAAGGAAGGCGGAGATTATGACTATACCGCGCTTCGTTATGTGATCGAAAATCAGGTGATGGCGCCTATCAGCGACACCGAATTCGGCGCGGCGAAGAACGCTACGATGCGTGATCTTGTAAACCTCATTTACATTTTCGCGGGCGGAAGCGGTGATGATTACGATACCGCAAGAGCTTTCCTTGCCGGTTACAACATCATCAAGGCAGACGAGGATCCCGACCAGGTGATCACAGAGAAGATATTCTGTGATCTTATGAACCTTTCATATGGGTTCGGTCTTTCCACAGAGACACCCGATGCTGTGATGACACGTGGTGATTTTGCGGAATTTGCATATCAGGTACTTAATCAGGAGTAAACTGCTGTATACGATCTGAAGATCTTTACTAAATTCATACAGTGATCAAAGACCGGAAGGGAATGAACGCCCTTCCGGTTTTTGTGTTTTAATAAAATGATTATTGTCTGTAATATCCAAAAGTGATTAAATTATCGTGGATTTTTATAAGGGGAAGGAGAGGTGTGAGATGAAACATAAAGTCATGATCCTTACGGGAATGGTCTTTCTGCTTCTTTCCGGCTGCGGTGAAGCGGCGGATGCGGAAAGAGGGCTTATTGTCGTTCCCGAACTGGAACAGCAGATATCATATTCCACCGTGATCGTAAAAAGAGGGGATGTTACGAGCACAAAATCCGTGATCTGCACTTATCAGCAACAGGAAGAAACAAGTGTAACAGTAAACATTTCGGGTAAACTCGTTTCAGAGATCGAGGTCGAAAAGGGAGACAAGGTATCTGAAGGCGACCTTTTGATAAAGCTTGGAGGAAGCGACCTGGAGGAACGTATCAGGGAAGCGGAATACAAGATCGAAAGGAACAAGGTGCTGCTCTCCGCAATAGACGACAAAGAAAGCTATGCGGCCGAGGACCTTGAGGATGAGATCTATATTGATGAACTGAAGCTCAAGGCGCTTTATGAGGAACTTGAGGGCTCCAGAATATTTGCGCCCGCAGCCGGGACTGTCACCTGGATAAAGGGACAGCTGAAAGGCTCAACATCCGCCGAGGGTGAAAAAGTGATGACGATCGTCGACGAGACATCGTGCATTTTTACGCTCACAAAGAACAGGAATACAGAATTTCTTTCAAAAGACGAAAACGTCCTGATGAGGATAAATATCGGATCTGCGGCAGGAACCTATGAACTCATGCCCGTAAATACCGGAGAATGGGGCGATAAGCTTTACTATGCGCTTACAGATGATTATCGCGACGCTTCGATACCTGTCGGGACTTCGGGATATATAGATGTGGTGCTCGCCCACAAGGAAAATGTGCTGAAGCTTCCCGCAAATGTGATACATGATATCGGTGAGGAACACTATGTTTATGTACCGGGTGAGAACAATGTGCGGGAAATGCGCTATGTCACCACAGGCATTGAAGGTGACGACGGAACGGAGATACTTTCCGGGCTTTCGGAAGGAGATGTGGTGCTGAGATGAAGAAAAATAGTTCTTTCCTGTGCCTGTTTTCACTCTGCCTCCTTCTCGGAGGCTGCAATGAGGCACAGCATAACGAGGAATACATAGAACTGGTCGATCCTGTGGGGTTTGTTACCGAACAGGAGACAGTGGCATACAGAAACATTTCACTTACCGAAACCTATGCGACCACCGTTTCGCCTTATGTTGAGGAATATTCGTTTTCAAAAGCCGTAAACGGTTTTTATATCAATGCTTTTCCGGGAACCGAAGTAAAAAAAGGCGATGTGCTTGCAGGCACCGATTCTTCCGACATAGAAAAAAGGATAGAGAGGATCGAGTCGCTTTTAAATGATGAGCTTGAAAAAGCCGAAGAACTGAAAGCCGCTTACGATGAAGGAAACGATCCCGGCGCACTTGACGCGTATCTTAAGCAAAAACAGCTTTACGACCTTGACAGCGCCTACTATGAAAAGGAACTCAACGGACTGAAGGCGGAACTTCAAAAAAGCGTCATCGTTTCCGGTATCGACGGAAGCGTCGCAAGCATTTTCCTTACCGAAAACACTGTAAAAGCGGGAGCCGCAGTGATCTCCGTCACCGATGTTTCACAGAAATTCCTGAAGACCGATCTTATAAGGCCGCAGACGATAAATGCTGCAAAGGAGCTGTATGCTCTGATAGAAGGAAAAAGATTTGACGTGATCTTTGAGCACTCCGATGCCGAAAAGTCGGCCACGACCTTCAGACTTTCGGACCCCGAAGGTCTTGTCAATATCGGAGCGAACGCTGTGCTCGTGCTGGTGAGCGCAAGCGTTTCACATATTCCCTCCATCGCACAGGACGAGATAAGAGAAGATGCTTCCGGAACGTATATCTATGTGATGAACGGCGGGAGCAGTGAGAAAAGATATATAACCACAGGCGTAACGGACGGCGTATATACAGAGATACTGTCGGGTGCCGCTGTGGGCGAACGCATATCAAACAGTGTCGCCGTGGACGATAACGGCAGGCATGCAAGTGTTGTGACTGCGGATTACGTTACGGAGTTTTCAAAAAACGGATATTTCATGTATCCCGAGTCGTCGTCACAGTATGCCGCCATTTCAAACGGAACGGTGTATTTTACCGAATTTACGGTGGAACAGTATGACATCGTGAAAGCCGGAGACGTCATTGCGCGCATACACGTGACCGGAGATGACATAGAACTTGAGAGACTCCGCCTTAAATTGCAGAGACTTAAGGAAAGGAACGCATCACAGGCCGAGATCGAAAAGCTCACACAGCAGATAGCTGTGATAGAACGTGATCTTGCGTGCAAGGAGATAGTATCCGAACACAGCGGCATTGTGGCAACGCTCGCGGATATCAAAGACGGCGACGTTTTGCGGCCGGGGACTTTGCTCATTACCGTGGCGGATCCCGAAAACTGCTATGTCGCGGTTGATGCCGGAAGCAAGCTCCCGTACGGAACGGAGGTCACTCTTACCTTATCCGCAGGAAACGCAGGCGCAGAGGCGAAAGGAAAAGTGGTGACTCTCGGGGATATCGCCGAAGCAATGACTTTAAAAAGCGACTATACTTTGATACAGCTCTCACCGGATGCGGTGGCTCAGGCAATGCAGGCCGTGAGCGCAGCGGGAAGGCGTGTGAGGATCGGCGTCAAAGCAGAACTCGTGACATATAAGAACATGGTCGCAGTCCCGAAGAGTGCGGTGACCATCTACGGAGGCTCATATTTTGTGAACCTTGTGTATGCCGATGGAAGTGTACACAGTGCGACATTTGTTTCATGCGGAAGGGATAACGATTATTACTACTGCATTTCGGGGCTGTCTGAGGGGGATGAGGTATGCTTAAAGTAATGTTTCAAAGACTCGGCTCAAAAAAGTGGATGACACTCTGCCTTGTGGCCGGGATCATATTGTTCGTTGCGACAGCAGTGAGCTTCCCTTTGTATAAAGACGCTGCGCTCAACAGGATGCTGCGTGACGAATTTTCAAACACCATTTCAAAAACGGGAAAATGGCCCGCATACACCAAATTTAACGTTGTGATCCCTCAAAAAGGCGACCCTCAGGAGATATTCAATGCCGAGCGTGCCGCGGAAGAACTGTATTCTCAGATGGGAGTCACTAAAAAAGAGACCGTCGGATTTTTTACTCTGGGTCCGAGTTCAGTTTCATCTACGATGAACCGTGATGATGTTACAGATGTGTCTGTAAGGATCGGATCCTACTCAAATCTCGGAGAACACGTAAAGATCCTGTCCGGAAAGCTGTTTTCGGATGAGGGCATGAACGAACAGGGCGAGGTCGAAGTTGTGATAAGCTCCGATGCCATGGTGCGTTTAAAGCTCCTTGTGGGAGAAACGCTGAACACGAGGCTTAAAGATGCTGACGGGAACAAGATCGTCCTCAAGGTCGTAGGAGTTTTTGCGGCATCCTCATCAAACGATTTTTACTGGCAGATGGTGTCAAAAAGCGCAAACCAGCAGATATTCATGGGAGAAGAATGCTTTAAAAAGCTCTTCCTCTCGGGAGAAACGGCCTCCTACAGCTGCACTGCAATCTTTAGCGATATGTTCGACCACACGGCATTGTCTTCCGATAATGTGCAGCAGCTCTATGAATACACGACTTACATGATGAATGAGGGGGATTACAGCAAGAGTTTTGCAAAACCTCCTTATCTTGCGATACTTGATTCTTTTCTCGCAAAAAAAGACAGGACCGAAGCGACACTGTTCATGCTCATGATACCTGTGCTCTTTCTTGTGGGCGCCTTTATCTTCATGGTTTCCGGGCAGCTCTACGAGACTGAAGGAAATGCGATCTCCGTGATGAAGAGCCGCGGAAGCTCCACATGGCAGATCCTCAGGATGTTTTTGTACCAGAACGTTTTCCTCATGATCGTCGGGTGTCTTTGCGGTGTTCCGCTCGGGATCTTTTTTGCAAAGGTCCTCGGAGCCACAAAGAGCTTTATGGAATTTTCCGCATCGCGAAGTCTCTCAGTCCGTTTCACAAAAGAGACCGCGATCTTTGCGGCAGCCGCCTGCCTTATCTGCATAATCGTCATGACCGTACCCGCAGTGAGCTACAGCAGGGTGAGCATAGTGGGCTTAAAGCAGAAAAAAGCACTGAAAAAGCATGCTTTCTGGGAAAAGATCGGGCTTGACTTCATATGCCTCGCGATAGCCGCATACGGCTATTATACGGCAACACGCTCGAGTGAAAAGATGGCCGAGGACGTGATGAAGGGGAATCCTATGGACCCCGTCATCTATATCAGTTCCTCAATGATGCTCGTAGGTCTCGGGCTTTTGCTCATAAGACTGCAGCCGCTCATCATAAGGCTTATCTACACGATAGGAAAAAATCTCTGGCGGCCTGCAGGTTACATCTCGTTTACGGAAAACATGAAGCGCGGCGTGAAGCAGCAGTTCATAATGCTCTTTATGATCCTTTCCGTTTCGCTTGGCATGTTTCACGCGAGCATGGCAAGGACACTCCTTCAAAATGCCGAAAATGACGCGGACTACCTTTCGGGCGCCGATATCATCATGAAAGAGGTGTGGCACGACAATTCCTATCTTGTGGAGGAGGAAGGGCAGGAATTTACCTACTATGAGCCTGACTACGAGAGATTTGGGGATGTGGAAGGCGTATGTGCATATACCAAAGTGCTGTATGACAATGCGACCGCAAATATCGGGAGCAAAAACGTGCAGACGCTGCTACTTGGCGTGCATACCAGGGAATTCGGCCTTGTGACCTCCCTTCCCGCAGGGCTCAACGAAAAGCCTTACAGGGAATATTTAAATGAACTCGCCGTCTCCGAAAGAGGCTGCATAGTATCTTCTTCATTCAGGGACGAAAAAGGCTTTTCCATAGGGGACAACATCAATTTTACGAGCAGCGACGGGAAAAAGCTCTATTGTACGATAGTGGATTTTGTGGACTACTGGCCCGGCTTCACCCCTTCTGCTTCCCGGACCGACGCTGACGGCAATCTTTATTTTGAGCCCGCATACCTCATTGTCACGCATTATGGCCTTCTTTATGAAAAATGGGGCCTGCAGCCCTATGAGGTGTGGATGAAGCTTGAGAAACCCAGAAATACCGACGGCTTTTATGACTGGGTGAACAGTCAGAACGTCGAGCTTTCAAAGTTTGGCATCAGGCAGGAAAACCTCGAAGCGGTGGTCACGGATCCTCTGCTTCAGGGCACGAATGGTATCCTTACTATGGGCTTCCTTGTGACAATGCTCCTTTGCTCGGTGGGATATCTCATTTTCTGGATAATGTCCATAAGGTCGCGCGAGATGACGTTTGGCATACTCCGCGCCGAGGGCATGCACAGGAGCGAGATCTTTCAGATACTGATAAACGAACAGATATTTGCTGGTGGTTTTTCCGTCCTTTGCGGGATAGGAGCGGGACTTGCGGCCTCAAAGCTTTTTGTGCCGATACTTCAGACGGCATATTCCGCGTCGGGACAGGTCCTCCCGATGCAGCTTGTCACAGACAGCGGAGATTTCCTGAGGCTCTATGCGGTGATAGTGCTCGCGCTTCTTGTGTGCCTTCTTGTGCTTTTTGGGACGATAAGAAAACTCGATGTGGCAAAAGCGCTGAAGATGGGGGAGGAGTAGTATGGAAAACATCAAAGACAAAAATACACCCGCTCCCGTTATGGAGATCGAAGGCGTTACACGTGTGTTTCATACTCCGGGCGGAGATTTTACGGCACTAAACGACATCACCTTTTCCGTGCCTGAGGGTGTGCTCGCCATTTTAAAAGGGCATTCCGGCTCGGGAAAGACGACACTTTTAAACATCATCGGAGCGCTTGATACGCCGACATCGGGAAATGTAAGGATAAAAGGCAGATCCTTAAGGGATATGTCCGAAAAAGAAAAGGACAATATCAGAAGAAAACGCCTTGGGTTTGTTTTTCAGTCAGTTTCGCTGATACCTCACCTCACGGCATTTCAGAATGTCGAGTTTTCATTAAGGCTTGCGGGCGTAAAGGCAGGCGACAGGCGCGCGAGAGTTGAGGAGTGCCTTAAGATGGTGGGACTCTTTAACAGGAGGGACCACATGCCTGCGGAGATGTCCGGCGGTGAGCAGCAGAGAGTTGCCATAGCCCGCGCGATGGCGCACAGACCTGAGATAATCCTTGCGGATGAGCCGACAGCAGAGCTTGACAGTCAGATGGCCGCGGAAGTGACGAGGATCTTAAAGGAACTCACAGAAAAAGAAGGAGTCACGGTCATCATGACAACGCATGATGTGGGGCTTATGGAAGCCGGGGACATCGTTGTGGAGATGGAAAGCGGAACACTCCTCAGGGTTACGGACAACAGATAAGTAAAGTCGGGTCGGAGGACAGACATGGCAGATGCTGAGATCATGGTACAGGCCGATGGGCTTGTGAAAATATATAAGAGTAAAGAGACAGAAGTCCTTGCGCTCCAGGGACTCGACCTTACGGTCGAAAAAGGTGAGCTCACCGCCATCATCGGAAATTCCGGAAGCGGCAAGACCACATTCCTAAACATGATAGGCGGGCTTGACAGGCCGAGCGCCGGGAAGCTTTTTGTGGACGGAAGGAACCTTTTCACGATGACAAAAAACGACCTTGTGAGATACAAACGGGAGACCGTGGGCTTTGTGTGGCAGAACAACGCAAGGAACCTTCTTCCCGACTTAAGTGTCCTGGAAAACATAATGTTTCCCATGCGCCTCACAAACACATCGAAAAAAAAGGATAAAGCCCTGGAACTTCTGGAGCGTGTAGGGCTATCGTCAAAAAAGAGGAGCAAAATGAACATGCTCTCGGGCGGTGAGCAGCAGCGCATTGCGATCGCGATAGCGCTTGCAAATTCCCCGAAGCTCCTGCTTGCGGACGAACCCACTGGAAACGTTGACAGGGCTACTGCCGACAGGATATTTGACATTTTTACGGAGCTAAACAATGAGGGGCAGACGATCCTCATCGTAACGCATGACATGACGCTCTCGAGCAAGGTGCGCCGCGTTGTCGCGATAAGAGACGGCAAGATAAGCAGCGAAAGGATACTTCGCGAAAGCTACCGCGAACGCCTTAAAGAAGCGGATATCGACTGGCTTTCCGAAAATACGCAGGATGAATACGCGATACTCGACAGAGCGGGGCGCGTGCAGATACCAAAGGAAATGCTGAAGAACATGAAGCTTTCCGACAACAGAGTAAAGATAGAGCAGACCGGAAACAAAGTGCTCATAAGCAGCCCCGACGAAATGCCGGAAGGCGCTAAGTGACTGGAGGTAACGGCATGAAACTTGGATCGGGTGACATAGCTGTGATCGATCTGAAAAATGTAAAGACCGAAGCGGTGCGAATCGCTGCGGGAGCGTTCAGGAGGGATATCCTTGATACACTGCCCGTGGCGGATACTGTGTTTTCGGACGGAAACGAAAACGAAGCCCGGTTTCACGGCGCTCATCCTGTGTTCATAAGGATCTTTGAAGGCGCCCCTCATCTTCCTTTTGAGGGATATGAGATAAATGCGCTGAACGAAGAGCTGATCATCAGCGGAGCGGACAGGAGAGGCACGATCTACGGCATCTATACGGTTTCGGAGATGCTCGGGGTTTCTCCCTGGCACTTTTTTGCCGATGTCCCCAAGAAGAAAAAAGACGTGTTCATGATCAGGGAAGGCGAAAAAACAGCCGATTCTCCACGTCTTAAATACCGCGGGATATTCATAAACGACGAGGAGGAACTCGATCACTGGGTAAAAAACTGCATGGGCGAAGAGACCATCGGCGTAAAGACCTATGAAAAGATATTTGAACTTTTGCTGAGGCTTAAGCTAAACTATCTGTGGCCCGCAATGCACGTGAATTCGTTCAACATGGTAAAAGAGAACGGCATACTTGCGGACAGAATGGGCGTGATAATAGGCACAAGCCACTGCGATATGCTGATGAGGAGCAATCACCGTGAGTGGGAGCCTTGGAAAAAGAGCAAAGGCTACACTGATGCGGTCTATGACTACTCGATCCCGGGAAGGAACAGAGAGATACTTGAAGAATACTGGCGTGAGAGTGTGGAACAGAACAGCCCGCTCGAAGTGACTTATACACTTGGCATGAGAGGGATCCACGACTCAGGTTTTCAGGTGGCGGCGCTTAAAGGTCTTACCGGAGAGGAACTGATAAAGGCAAAGATAGACCTTCTTCAGAGCGTCATCGAGAAGCAGGTGGAGATACTTGATACGGTGGCCGGGCCCGACACCCAGAAAAATTTTGTGCCGTACAAGGAAGTGCTCGAGCTCTACGATCACGGACTAAAAGTCCCTGAGGATTTTACCCTCATCTGGGTCAACGACAATTACGGATATGTGAGGCGCTATCCCAATGAGGAGGAAAAAAAGCGCAAGGGCGGAAACGGCCTGTATTACCACAATTCCTACTGGTCGCCTCCGGGAAATTCCTATCTTTTCATCGATTCCATCCCGCTCGCTCACACGGCAAACGAGCTGAAAAAAGCCTACGATGAAGGCATAAGAAAGCTCTGGATAACAAACTTCGGAGCGATAAAGCCCCTTGAAGAGGAAATGAGCTTTTTTGCGGACCTTGCATGGGACGCGGGAAAAGACGCGTCCTGCACGGATGATGTCGATAAGTGGCTCACCGTATGGCTCGGAAAGACTTTTACCCTTAAAGCTCCCGATGAGATCGCAAGGCTCCTTAACGATCTTGACCAGCTCACAAATGTGAGAAAAGTCGAGCACATGGATACGGGCGTTTTCCCGCTTGAGACCTACGGAGACGAAGGCGCACACAGGATCCAGCAGTATGAAGAGATATTTGAAAAAGTGAATGACGCCTATGAGACACTTCCCGAGAAGGAGAAGGACGCATTTTTCCAGCTTGTTCTGACAAAGGTACACGCGGCCTATTATACAAACCTCATGTTCTATTATGCGGACAGGAGTGCGCTCTGCGTAAAGCAGGGAAAAACTTCCGCCGCGCAGAAATATACCGCGCTTTCGCTTGACGCTGATGTATTAAGGCGGAAACTCATAAAATATTACAATGACGTGATGCATGACGGAAAGTGGAAGGGAATACTCACCCCTGAAGATTTCCCGCCGCCGAGGACGACAACATGTCCGGCGTGCATGCCGCCCCTTTTTGAGGACAGAAAGCGCCTCGTCGTTACCACATTCGGAAGCGACAGCAGCCTTTCTTTTTCGGGACAGGACACAAAGTGGATCGATATCGCAAACGCGGGCGCGGGTGAGCTGTCCTACAGGATCGAGCTTCCTTCGTGGCTTTCCGCTTCAAAGACCGAAGGAAAGGTGCGGGAAGAGGAACGGATACTTATAACCAACACAGCCTTGTCCGATGTCAGCGGCTTTATCGGCATTTCATCACCCGAGACCGGAGAAAACAAAAGGGTCTTTGTCTCCTTTGAAAAAAGGCCGGAAGATGAGGGCAGGGTAACGATCGAAGGAACAGACTATGTGGAGAGGTCCGGTAAAGTTTCCGTGATACCCCGTCTCGGTCGTGATCACGGAAGCCTTATCCAGTTTGACGACAGCGACGCTTATGTGACCTATGACTTTGAAGTTTCAAAAAATGCGCCAAACGCAAGTCTTGTGATACACCGCTTCCCCACGCTGAATTCCGTGGGACGGATAAGATGCTGGGTGGTCGTAGACGGCGTACAGCATCTTTACGAGGCTGAGACAAGGGACGAACACATGGGGCATTGGAAAGAAAACGTTCAGAACAATGTCGACACAAGTGTTTCGATCCCGCTGAAACTGCAAAAAGGCAGGCACAGCTTAAGACTTATCGGCATAGACAGGTATTTTTCATTTACCAGAATAGAGATATTTACTGAAAAGAAAGGCGTGAGCAATCTTGGATTTACCTGTTACGGCGGAGGGCTTCCGAAGGAATTTGACACTCTTTTATTTGCGAAAGATTTTTACCACGTAACAGACACGCCGCTTCGCCGTGAAGTATTTGCGACGGCAGGAGCAGGCACAAATGCGAATATCGACTATGACACCTATCGTGAAGGACTTCCCGAGGTGCCGGTGGACGAATGGCGCAAAAAGAGTTATGATGTCATAAGCTCCATACTTGAGGCGGGCGAATCGCCGGTCGTTGAAAACGGCAGCGGGCTTGATGTGGATCTCGCGTCGGCGCTCATAGGCTCTGAATATGCGAGGATCGTAAACAATGCGGGAGAGCTTTCCTACTGTAACGGACCTTCACATGAAGGCCTCGGGCTTGCGCTCATGATACGAGACAGGGAAAGGACTTTTTCGAGTGACTCCGCGCCTTACGCAGAATACACTCTGGAGTGCGGAACTACAGGAAAATACAGGATGTGGGCCCATGCGTTCATGTGGGGGCGTGACAGATCACATTTTGATATTTCGATCGATGACACGAGGTATACGGATGCAGACTGGTTAAAGCCCGGTGTCTGGGCATTTTCCTGCGAGAACACGTGGCGCTTTGTGCCTCTTATCGATGTGGAACTGAAAAAAGGCACGCACAGGCTGAAAGTGC
>JAEENL010000191.1 GCA_016283775.1 Lachnospiraceae bacterium
CTTTCGTTCGCAGTGAGATTTCTCGGAGCCACAGCGGGCATCAACGTGACCGCAAGCCACAACCCGCCTGAATACAACGGCTATAAGGTTTACTGGGAAGACGGCGCGCAGATCATCGCGCCTCACGATGTTGAGATCCTCAAAGAAGTAAACGGCATTTCCGATTTCAGCATCTGCCTCACGATGGACAAGGACAAAGCCATTGCCGAAGGGCTGTACGAGCAGATCGGCAAAAGCGTTGACGATGCATACATCGCAACACTTAAAAAGCTTGTATTAAGGCCCGATGCCATCAAGGCAAACAAGGACTTAAAGATCGTCTACACACCTCTTCACGGCACGGGAAACATCCCCGTAAGACGCATCTTAAAAGAGATCGGATTTGAGAATGTAACCGTGGTTCCCGAACAGGAACTTCCAAACGGCGACTTTCCGACCGTTTCCTATCCGAATCCCGAGGCAAAGGAAGCCTTTGAGCTTGGTCTCGGCATAGCAAAAAAGATCGACGCGGACCTTGTTCTCGCAACCGATCCCGATGCCGACAGACTTGGCGTTTATGTAAAAGACACAAAGTCCGGTGAATACATTTCACTCACCGGAAATATGAGCGGATGTCTTCTTGCCGACTATGAGATTTCCTCAAAGAAGGAACTCAATGGTTCACTTCCCGCAGACGGCGCGCTCATCACCACCATCGTTTCCACCGACATGGCAAAGGCCATCGCAAAGTATTACGGAGTGGACTGCATCGAAGTGCTCACAGGCTTCAAATACATCGGCGGCGTGATGAGAGAATTTGAAGAGAAAGGCAAAGGCACCTATCTCTTTGGCTTTGAGGAGAGTTACGGCTGCCTTATCGGCGACCACGCAAGGGACAAGGACGCTGTTGTTGCCACAATGGCTCTCTGCGAGGCAGCAGCATATTACAAGACAAAGAACATGACCCTTTGGGATGCCATGGTTGAAATGTACGAGCGTTACGGCTATTACAAGGATGCCATCATTTCCGTTACCATGAAGGGCATTTCCGGTCTCCAGAAGATCGGAGAGATCATGGAGCACTTAAGACACGAGCCCATCACCGAGATCGCAGGCTACAAGACACTTGCTGTGCGCGATTACAAGGAAGATGTAAGAAAAGACCTTGCGACGGGAAAGACTGAAAAGACAGGCCTTCCCAACTCAAACGTGCTCTATTATGAGCTTACCGACAACGCATATCTCTGCGTAAGACCTTCGGGCACAGAGCCCAAGATCAAGCTTTACTACGGTGTAAAGGGCAATTCGATAAAGAATGCGGAGGAGCTTTCCGAAAAGCTCGGAAGCGAAGTCAAGTCTCTGCTTGAAAGCTTATAAAATCAAACAGTGAGGGAAAAATGATCCGATACGTGCTTGTCGATCTTGACGGAACGATCACAGATTCCTTTGAGGGCGTAACGAAGAGCATTCAATACGCCCTTTCTCATTATGGTATCGAGGTTCCGGACAGGGAAGCATTAAGAAAATACATAGGGCCGCCCATCACCTGGTCCTTCAAGGATGCGGGCCTTCCAGACGAGTGTGTTGACGAGGCCATCATGAAATACCGTGAGCGATATAACCGCGAAGGCTTGTACGAGGCAAAGATCTATGATGGTATCCCGGAGATGTTAACGACCCTGCACAACGCGGGTATCAAGCTGGTGCTTGCCACATCAAAGCCTCTGGTATTTGCCGAAAAGATCATGAAGCACTTTAAGATGGACCTGCTGATGGATGAACTTTGCGGTGCAATGTCCGACAGAGAAAGGAACAAAAAATGGCAGGTCATAGAATATATCCTCACGGAGCATGAAGTTTCCGACAGGTCGGAGGCGCTGATGCTCGGGGACACGCGCTTTGACGTGGAAGGAGCAAACATCTGCGGAATAAAGACCATGGGAGCGCTGTGGGGCTTTGGAAGCAGGGAAAGCCTTGAAAAAGAAGGCGCTGCGTATTTCGCAAGGACTCCTGCGGAAGCTGCGGAAATGATATTAAAGATCAACGGACTTTGATCCGGTAAAAATATTTTTTAAAGGAGACAGATCTATGAACGACATGATCAAAAAACTGATCGGAGTCGGGATAGGAGCGGTGGTGATCGCGATCCTTATCTTCAGCTCGATCTATACCATCGGAGAACAGGAGCAGGCTGTGGTAACGACCTTCGGTAATCCCAAGGCGGTGAGCACCGCGGGCATCCACCTTAAGATCCCGTTCATCCAGCACGTGAGAAAGGTGGACACGACCATAAAGGGCATTGCCATCGGCTATCAGGAAGCTTCCAATGCTTCGATAGAGTCCGAGTCCCTTATGATCACATCAGATTTCAACTTTGTAAACGTGGACTTTTATCTCGAATACAGAGTGAGCGACCCGATACTTGCGCTCTATGCTTCGCAAAATCCCACCGTGGTGCTTAAAAACATCGCGCAGGGCTGCATCCGTTCCGTCATCGGAACAACCGATGTCGACTCCGTTATCACCACAGGAAAGAACGAGATCCAGGCGAACATCAAGGAAATGATAATGAGGGAGCTTGCTGCCAATGATATCGGCATACAGCTCGTAAACATCACCATCCAGGATGCCGAGCCTCCGACGGATGCCGTAAAGGAAGCCTTTAAAGCGGTTGAAACCGCAAAACAGAGCAAAGAGACCGCGATAAACAATGCAAACAAATACAGATCCGAACAGCTTCCCGCAGCACAGGCAAAGGTCGACAGGATCATCAAGGAAGCAGAGGCTTCAAAAGCCGCAAGGATCAACGAAGGTATCGGTCAGGCCGAGCGTTTTTCGGCACTTTTTGACGAATATAAGAAATATCCTCTCATCACCAAGCAGAGAATGTTCTTTGAAGCAATGCAGGAACTTCTCCCCGACATGACCGTATACATAAACGGCACTGACAAAGACGGAAACAACATCGAGATGATGCTCCCGCTGGAGCCGTTCCTTTCGGAATGATTCAGATCATAAATACTTAAATCTCGGAGGAAATATGGAAGAATATAAGTCAAGCGGAACCTACAGCGGAGGCGCACAGAATGCAAAGCCCGCAAAGGCAGGCGGTTTCGGAAAATACATAGTGATAGCTGTGATCGTGATCATCGCGCTCGGGCTCATCAGAGCCTGCTTTGTTGTAACATACAGGAACGAGTACACACTCGTAAGACAGTTCGGAAAGATCGATCATGTGGTGTCTGAGCCCGGTCTTTCCATGAAGATACCGTTCATCCAGACAGCGGATACACTGCCAAAGACCATACTCATCTATGACCTTGAGCCTTCGGATGTCATCACGATGGACAAAAAGACCATGGTCGCAGACCTTTATGTACTCTGGCGCATAAACAATCCCACGCTTTTCGTGCAGACACTGAATTCCCAGCTGTCGAATGCCGAAGTCAGGATCAATGCGGCAGTCTTCAACTCAATGAAAAACGTCATTTCATCGTTAAACCAGATGGATGTCATTTCCGGTCGTGACGGCACGCTTTCCTCACAGATCAGATCGAACATCGGTACCGGCATGGAGCAGTACGGCATCGAACTCATCAGCGTTGTCGTAAAACGCCTCGACCTTCCCGATGACAACAAGTCTGCGGTGTATGACAGAATGATCTCGGAGAGAAACAACATCGCCGCAAAATACACTGCGGAAGGTGAAGCGGAAGCACAGATGATCCGCACCCAGACCGACTATGAGATCACGATCAGCGTATCCGAGGCGGAAGCAAAGGCTGCGGAGACGGTGGCAGCGGGTGAAGCGGAGTACATGAGAAAGCTCTCGAGCGCCTATAACGATCCCGAAAAAGCGGATTTTTACACCTTTGTTCTTTCTCTTGACGCTGCAAAGAAGTCGCTCATCGGAGGAAAGAAGACGCTCATTCTGTCGCCCGATTCACCGATCGCACAGATCTTCATGAATGCGGAGTGATATATGGCAAAGATCTCAAAAGAGGATTTTGACAAGATCGCAAGCCTCTCAAAGCTGTCCTTCAGCGAGGAGGAACGTGAGCGGTTTACGGCGGATCTTGAACAGCTTACCGACTTTGCAAAAAGCGTGAACACAGCGCTCTGTGATGAAACAGACGCGGAAGGCAGAGAGCCCGGGAAAGCTGAAGAACTCACACTCGAAGGATTAAGGGAAGACGTTACAGCGTCTTCCCTTTCAAATAGTGCCGCGCTTCAGAATGCAAACGGCACAGACGGATATTTTAAGGTGAACCGGGTGATATGAACACACTCTTTGAATTGTCGGAAAAGCTTAAAAAGAGGGAGATCTCATCCCTTGAGCTCACAAAAGCATACATCGGGCGCATTGACGAGAAAAACCCTCTGCTGAATGCGGTGGTGCATAAGACCTATGACAAAGCGCTCGCCCTTGCGGAGAGGGCGGATAAGCGCCTTGCCGAAGGGAATGCACCGCTTCTCTGCGGGATCCCGGTCCTGTTAAAGGACAATATATGCAGCGAGGGCGACCTCACCACATGCTGCTCAAAGATGCTGTCCGGGTATCGCCCGCCGTATGACGCGACCGCATGGAAAAGGCTTGAGGAGCAGGGAATGGTGCTCCTCGGGAAGACCAACATGGACGAGTTTGCTTTTGGGTCAACGTCGGAAACAAGCTGCTACGGAGCGCCGAAAAATCCGGTTGATCCATCTTTTATCACAGGCGGGTCTTCAGGCGGATCGGCAGCGGCTGTAAGCGCAGGATTTGCGCCCGTTGCACTTGGGAGCGACACGGGCGGATCGGTAAGACAGCCGGCATCATTTTGCGGAGTTGTGGGGCTTAAGCCCACATATGGCGCAGTGTCGAGATACGGGCTTATCGCATATGCAAGCTCATTTGACCAGATAGGTGTGTTTGCGGGCTCTGTGAAAGAAGCCGGCGTTCTTTTTGGTGCGATCCGAGGGACGGATTCTCATGACATGACGACCTGCGCAGGTTTTTACAGTGCCGGAAAAAGGCAGGACGGAGAGCTTTCCGCGGCATCTGCCGGCAGGCGGCTTAAGCTCGCGATAGTCCGTGAGCTTTCCGACGGCATTGACGAAGATGTGAAAAATACACTTGAGCGTGCACGGGCTTATTTTAGCGGAACCGGCGCCGAGATCGCAGAGGTTTCGATACCTTCGCTTGTTTCCGCACTCCCCGCATATTACATCATTGCCTGCGCCGAGGCTTCATCAAATCTTGGGCGCTATGACGGCGTGCGGTACGGACACAGGGCGGAAGGTGCCGCAAGCTTTGAGGAACTTGCCGTTAAAAGCAGGAACGAAGGCTTTGGAGACGAAGTAAAGCGCCGTATCATGCTCGGTACCTATGTACTTTCGGGAGGATATTACGACGCATGGTACAGGAAAGCCTGCGAGGTGCGAGAGACGGTAGCACGCGGATTTTTGAAAACCTTTGAAAAATACGATGTTATCCTTGCGCCGACGTCTCCTTTTATTGTCCCCAGATTCGGAGAAAAAAGAGGAGCGGCCGATCTTTACAGAGCAGATATGTGCACCGCTCCCGCAAATCTTTCAGGGCTTCCCGCAATCTCTGTGCCTTCGGGGACAGACAGAAACGGCATGCCCATCGGACTTCAGATCATAGGGAACAGGTTTGATGAAGAGACGGTGCTTTTTGCTGCGGAGAAGCTTGAACAGGGCCTTAAGCCGCAACACGATACATGGGGAGGGTATGCATGCTGACCGACTATGAGATGGTATGCGGCATTGAAACGCATGTCGAACTTGCTTCAAAGACCAAGATATTCTGCGGATGCAGCACAGCCTTTGGAGGAGAACCGAATACACACTGCTGTCCCGTATGCCTTGGGCTTCCCGGAGCTCTGCCCGTGCTCAGCTCGGAAGTCGTGCGGCTTGCGGTAAAAGCCGGGCTTGCTCTGAATTGCAGCATAAACCTGCATTCACATATGGACAGGAAAAACTACACCTATCCCGATCTGCCGAAGGCATATCAGATCTCGCAGTTTGACGAGCCGCTGTGCGTCGGCGGTTTTGTGACGCTTGACAGCGGAAAGCGTATAGGCATAACCCGCATTCACATTGAAGAAGACGCAGGAAAACTGGTGCACGGATCGGAAGGCACGTTTGTTGATTACAATCGTGCGGGCGTGCCGCTTATTGAGATAGTCTCGGAGCCGGATATCTCGACTCCCGAGGAAGCAAGGGAATATACGGAAAAACTCCGCCTTATCATGCGCTATGCAGACATTTCCGACTGCAGGATGCAGGAAGGACAGATGCGCTGCGATGTCAATCTGTCGCTCAGGCTGCATGGATCCGATACTTTTGGTACGCGCACTGAGACAAAAAACATCAATTCTTTCGGAAACATAGTAAAAGCGATGAATCTCGAGATCGGGAGACAGGCGGCTGTGCTGGATGCCGGGGGTACTGTTATCCGCGAGACGATGCGTTATGATGAGGATGCAAACCGCATTGTTTCCATGCGGAGCAAAGAGGGCTTTGACGATTACAGGTTTTTCCCGGAGCCGGATATTCCGCGGTTTTCCATCGACGAAGCTGAGATTAATGATATTCGCGCGTCAATACCCGAGCTGCCTTTTGAAAAAAGAGAAAGATACATAAAAGAGCTGGGCCTTTCGGAATACAACGCCGACCATCTTTACCGCTACAAGAACGTCTGCGCCTTTTTTGAAGCTGTGATAAATACGGGCGCAACTCCCAGAAATACCGCAAACCTTATCATAGTTACGATCTTTTCCGGTTTTTCGACTGAAGGAGAAAAAGAGGATTTTGACATCAGAGTCACCGCGCAGGAGATGGCAAAGCTTGTAAAATACCTGGATGAGAAAAAGATAAGCATGCAGACCGCTTCAAAAACGTTGCTTTCCATGCTTGAGACCGGAGAAGGCGCAGACAGCTTTATAAGCCCTGAGGACCTTACGGATGTGGATGCCGATGAGCTTCTTGCGCTATGCCAAAAAGCTGTGGAGGAAAACCCCAAAGCCGCGGACGATGTGCGCTCAGGTACGGATAAAGCAATAAACGTCCTCAAAGGCCATGTAATGAAAAACTCCCGCGGACGCGCAGATTCCGCAGAGGCGGAGAGGATAATACGATCGCTGCTTTAAGAGCCGCCCTTGATACTGTAAGGGGGCGGCTTTTTTTCGTTGACACTGCCGAATTTAGTGTGTTATTATACAAGTTGGTGCATTATACACTTTTGGGAGAAATCAGATGATCAACAATCGTAAAGTCAGGCTTATGACGCGTCTGGCGATATTTGAGGAAAGCGAAGGTAAAGAGGACCTGAAGCTGGGACAGTATTTCCGCAGGGACTATATCCGCCTTCAGATTTTCAAAAACATAATAGCGGTCACGATAGGCTTTGCTCTGCTTGTGGGGCTTTATCTGGGATATGAGATATAATTCCTTGTAAAGGAAGCCGTAAAT
>JAEENL010000192.1 GCA_016283775.1 Lachnospiraceae bacterium
CATACCGGGATGCCGAGGAGAGAACACAAAGCAAAGGGATCCGTCTCGCCGCATTTCGCTTTCAGCTTTGCGACAGAACGAACGATGTTATCGCATGCCATTATCTTCACCCCTTTCGCATAGGTTATCCGCCGATATTATACTGCATTCTTCCAGATCTGCAATACAAAAAATGGTACTCACTTACCGACTGGACAAATATATCCGAAGATCAATCCTGATCCTTTTTGCCGAACTTCCTTCGCGCCTCTTCCTTGCAGGTGATGTATGCCTTCATGACGGCTTCAAAGAATGCGTCCTTCTGCTCCTGTGAAAGCTCACCGCCTGCAAACAGAGCTGTATTGGCGGACAGTAGCTCATCCATATTCTTTGCTCCTGCGGCTCCGTAACGCTCTCGAGCTTCGGCGATGTAATCGTCCTTTTCGATATCGGCCATCGGATCCTCGCATTCATCATCGGAAAGGAATTTGACCGAAACACCTAACGCCTTCGCCAGCTTCAGCATAGAAGCCGGGCGGGGCTTTTTTTCGCCCTTCTCATATGCGATCACGGAACGGACCGATAAGCCAATCTTCTTGCCAAGCTGCGGTTGAGAGATTCCGAGGGATACCCTCGCTTCTTTCACTTTCTCAGAAAAGGTCTTCATTTGAACACCACCTTAAAAATATTCACAAAAGTTCAATGAACCCTATTGACAATAGTTCAACACAGTGATACAATCACCGCTGAACTATATTGAACTATCATGCATATTATACTTGAACTGCAAGAGCTTGTCAAGCATAAATGCAAAAAAGTTCACGGGTTTATCCGAGAGTGTCCCCGCAAGCATCGCCTTTGTGTTCACAAAGTCTGCATGCGTGCAATTGTCCTTGCAAGCATGGGATTTGTGTCCCCAAATCCGCTTGTTGAGGCGAGCCCCAAACCCCTATGCCGCCAAGCGGGAGGAAGAACGATTATCAACAAGGAGGTATAAATGAGAAACAGAGAATATGACATGCACCTGCGGCTGAACGAAACGGAATACCGCAAGCTCGGAGAGCTGGCACAAAAAGCGGGAGTCACCCGATCTGTAGTGCTGCGAAAAATGATCGTGGGCACGGAGATCAAGGAACGTCCTAACGTCGATTTCATTGATCTGGTCAGCACGATCGACCATCTGTGCATAAACGTGAACCAGATCGCGCATCACGCAAACGTGCAGGGCGGTATCACCTCGGAGGAAGCCGCGGAGGCAAAACGGTTGGTAACGGAGATCAGAAAAAGGCTTTACTGGAAAAAGGAGATATGGATGTGAAAAAGAAAAACAAGAAGGCTGTGCCAGCATATGCCCCGCAGATCAAAACGGTCAAGCAGGTTAGGGCCATGCTCAAAACGACGAAGGATGGGATTGTCATGAACACTCTACAGAATTACGTAACGATCCTTCAGCACGATCCGAAGCTGTACGACACCATTCACCTTAATGAGATGAGCGGCAGGGTCCATATAACAAGAGATCTTGGCTGGGCGAGGGACGAGAACGGTCCGCTGACGGATACGGACGTCAATAACATTCGGTTCTATATGGACAGGACCTACGGTATCTCCGCAGAAAAACAGGTGGTGTCCGCCATTGATATAGTCGCAAACGAAAAGCGGTATCACCCCATCCGCGATATGCTCTTTCCGCCTCTGTGGGACGGAAAAGAGCGTATACGGTATGTGCTCCATCATTTCCTCGGCGCGGAGGTAAACGATTTCAATTACGAGTGCATGAAGCTTTTCCTCATGGGAGGCGTAGCCCGCATATTCTATCCCGGCTGCAAGTTCGATTACATGCTCTGTCTGATCGGCGACCAGGGAGCTGGTAAATCAACTTTCTTCCGAAAACTCGCGTTGCGTGACGAGTGGTTTACAGACGATATCAAGCGCCTTGATGATGAAAATGTCTATCGCCGACTGGAAGGGCATTTCATAATCGAAATGCCGGAGATGAGCGCCATAGCAAATACCCGTACTATCGAAGAGACTAAAGCTTTTATTTCCCGCTCGAAGGATACCTACAAGGTCCCGTATGACCGTTTTCCGAAGGACAGACCGCGCCAGTGCATATTCGGCGGAAGCTCGAACCGTGTGTCATTCCTTCCGCTCGACAGGTCCGGCAACAGGCGTTTCCTGCCGATACTCATCGATATGTCCAAAGCCGAGGTGCATATCCTCGAAGACGAAGCCGAGAGCGAGCGTTACATCCGGCAGTTATGGTTTGAAGCGATGAACATTTATTTTCTACACAAGCCTCCGCTCAGGCTCCCGAGGGAGTATGAAAAGGAGCTTGCCAACATCCAACGGGCTTTCATGCCGGAGGATGACCGCCTGGGGATGATAATCGGTTTTCTGGAAAGGACAACGGCTGCGACCGTTTGCTCCCGGATGCTCTACAAAGAAGCGTTCGATAGAAATGACGAGCCCAATAAACGGGATCTGCAGGAGATAAACGAGATAATGAACGCGGGCATCGCATCAAAAGAAATCGTCGGCTGGAGGAGGCTTGATAAGCCCGTGCGCTTCCGCGAGTACGGCACACAGCGGGGCTGGGAGCGTATCACAGATGACCTTGGATTCACCGAAATACAGTGTGAATTACCTGATGGTCTATTTGATGATAAGCCTTTCTCCCAGTAAGCCCAAAGGGGTTATTTCTATGTTACTGTAACTGTTACAAGCACCAACAAAGAATTGTATGAGGTTAATAGAAGAGAAAGAGTTT
>JAEENL010000193.1 GCA_016283775.1 Lachnospiraceae bacterium
TCCTACAACAAGATAGAAACGGTATATTCCGCATTCGGGGCAAAATGTGATATGCTTACATTGGCATCCGACGGAATAGAGAGCGAAAAACTGCAGAAAACAAAAGCAGGACTTTTGCACATCACTCCGTACAGGAGCTACCCAAGCGGAGTTTCGGCGACTGCCGCAAAAAAAAGAGAGTATGTAAAATGGGCCGCAAAGAGGAACGGGATCCTGGTGGAGGACGATTTTGAATCGGAGTTTTCCCCGTCGAGGAAGAACGAGGAGACACTGATGGCAATAGACGGCGGGGAGCGCGTGATCTATGTCAACACCTTCTCGATGACTATTTCGCCGTCTGTACGTGTGGCATATATGGTCGTCCCTGAACGGCTTCTTGGGAGATTCAGCGAAAACACCGGGTTTTATTCATGCACGGTGCCGACGCTCGATCAGTACGTGATCGCGGAACTCATAGGAAACGGTGATTTTGAGAGACACATCAACCGAGTGAGAAGACTTGAGCGGCAGGAAAAAAGAAGCTATGCTCAGAAAGGCGGGAATTAATGAAGATACTGGTTATTGACGGACAGGGCGGGAGCCTCGGGGCACAGGTCATAAAGGCGGTATTGGGGCGCTTTCCGGATATTTCGCTGACAGCGGTCGGAACAAATGCCATGGCCACATCGGCAATGCTGAAAGCAGGCGCGGGAAACGCGGCAACCGGCGAGAACCCTGTTATAGTTACGTGCAGGACTGCGGATGTCATAGTGGGGCCTGTGGGGATTGTGGTCGCAGACTCCTTGAATGGTGAGATCACTCCAAAGATGGCACTGGCCGTGGGACAGGCGGATGCTGTGCGGATACTCATTCCCATGAACAAGTGCGACATAGTCGTTGCCGGTGTTAAAAATGTGTCAGTAAACGCGCTCATAGAAGAGGCGGTTGACAAAATCGGAGAGATGCTTTAATATACTGCTGTCGTTCACGAAGGATGACATGAGGGCTGAAGCCCGTATTTTTAAATGATCGTATGATATCACGAAGGTATCGTTTTTCTTGTAAGAAAAGCGGTACCTTTTATTTGTGAAAAGGAGAAAAACATGAATTCAAGGATCTCATCAAGAACATTAAGGCTCGTTTGGGCAGCTGTATGCCTTGCGCTCGCACTGGTTTTGCCTTTCCTCACCGGGCAGATCCCGGAGATAGGAAGCAAACTTTGCCCCATGCATCTTCCTGTGCTGCTCTGCGGTTTTCTGTGCGGCCCTGTCTGGGGCATGATAGTGGGCTTTGTGGCTCCGCTTTTAAGGACACTGCTTTTCTCAATGCCTCCATTCCCGCAGGTTGCCGTGCCTATGGTATTTGAACTGCTTGCTTACGGTGGCGTTGCAGGACTTTGCTATAACCTTTTACCCAAAAAGAAATTTTTCCTCTGGGTCGACCTTGTGATCGCAATGATCGCAGGCCGCATCGTGGGTGTGCTTGCGAAACTCGTGTGCGTGGGACTTCTCGGAATGAAAGGAAATATCGCCGTCGCAGCGCTTTTCACAAGTTATGTGACCGATACCATCCCCGGCATCATTGTACAGATCATCCTCATCCCGCTTATTGTCATAGCTCTGAAAAGGGCGGGGCTTGTTCCTGTTGAACCCAAAGACAAGAAGTAAAAACAGATCACTGTAACCTGAGTAAGCGGAAGATACAGAAAAACAAATATGTCCGTGGTTGTCTGACAAATTGCCGGATGACCGCGGTTTTTTTGTGTTCGGGAAAGTGAAGGAGTTTTGCCTCGGGGCTGACCCCGCGTCGCATCCACGCCGTACAGTCGTGTGAAATGGTCGTTTTTGAGAGGAATTCCTCAAACTTTATGTTGTTTAGGAACTGCATAAGTTGTAAAATCACAGTATCTGTAATTCTAAGACCAAGGAGGAAGCATATGTCAGCAAAATGGCTTAATGACGCGGTATTTTATGAGATCTATCCCCAGAGCTTTTATGATTCCGACGGCGACGGCATCGGCGACTTCAACGGAATCGCTCAGAAACTTGACTACATCCTTTCGCTGGGATGCAACGCGATCTGGATGAACCCCTGCTATGATTCTCCGTTTCACGATGCCGGCTATGATGTGAGAGATTATAAGAAAGTCGCATCACGCTACGGCACGATGAAAGACATAGAACACCTGTTCAGAGAAGTTCACAAGCGCGGTATGCACATAATCCTTGATCTTGTGCCGGGTCATACTTCCGAAGAACACGAATGGTTCAAAAAGAGCAGCAAGGCCGAAAAAAACGAATATTCCGACCGGTACATCTGGACAAGCTGGTGGCTTGAAGGAGGCGACGGACTGAATTTCGTTGCGGGTGAGGCGGAACGCGACGGAGCATATATCTTAAGCTTCTTTAAATGCCAGCCGGCTTTGAACTATGGCTTTTTGAAGCCTGAAAAACCCTGGCAGAAGCCTATGGACGACCCGGCATGTCTTGCGACAAGAGAGGCAATGTACGATGTCATCTGCTTCTGGCTCGATAAGGGCTGCGACGGCTTCCGTGTGGATATGGCGGACTCGCTCGTCAAGCGTGACGACGACAAAAAGTCCGGAACGATAAAGATATGGCAGGACATTCTCGGACGCGTACACAAAAAATACCCGGAAAGCGCTTTTGTTTCCGAATGGGGCAGACCATCACAGTCAATAAAGGCCGGCTTTGACATGGATTTCCTGCTCGACTGGGGCGGAAACGGCTACAATTCGCTGGTCCGCGACTATGAGATCCATGACGACGGCACGGATAACAGCTATTTCAAAAGAACTTCAAAAGGCACACCCGATAAGTTCCTTGACGAATACCTCGCGCTTTACAAAGAGACAGGCACAAAAGGAAGGATCAGCCTGATCACGGGAAATCATGACACAAGACGCCTAAAGAAAGGCCTTACGGATGAGGAACTGAAGATATTTTATGCGTTTTTGCTCACCATGCCCGGAGCGCCGTTCATCTATTACGGCGATGAGATAGGCATGAGATATCTGGACCTTCCTACAAAAGAAGGCGGATATACAAGGACCGGCACCCGCACGCCGATGCAGTGGACTAGCGGAAAGAACGCAGGCTTTTCGACCGCGCCCGCAAAAGAACTGTACCTGCCGATAGACAAAGAGCAGTATAAAAAAATAAACGTCGAAGCGCATGAAAAAGACGGGGATTCGCTCCTTAACACGCTGAGGAGCCTCACAAAACTCAGGCATTCGAACCCCGATCTTTTAAAGAACGCCAATCTTGAGATCCTTTCACGGAAGCCGCTTATATACAAGCGTGGAAACATGATCATGGCTGTGAATCCGAACGGCGGGAAAGAGACTTTTTCCATTGAAGGCACAGAAAATGCCGAATTGCTGCTGAGCCTTGGAAACGCAACACTCTCAAAGAACAGGATAACGCTTCCCGCAGGCAGCTTCGCAGCGGTAAAGACCGGTTCTTCAAAGGGAAGTTCAAAACAAAAGTAAACAGGAAAAAGAGGAAATGATATGACAGAAGCGATCAGACTGGCAACGATAGACATCGCTGCCGCAAAGGGCGGAAAAGGATTACTCGGCGATATCGACGGAGACGGACGTATGGAGCTTGTGCTAGTTCAGGCGGACGGAGACATTGATGACCGTTACGTTCCGCACACGGTAAAGTGCGTCACGGCATACCGCCTTACCGGAGAGCTCATGTGGCATTACGGAAAAACTCCGGAAAAGATCGGCGGGTTCGGAGCCGATTTCCCGGCCCAGATATACGACCTTGACGGAGATGGCTTCCTTGAGGTGCTTTGCGTGATCGACGGTAAATTCCTGCTGCTTGACGGAAGGACAGGACTGGTAAAAGAAGAGCATCCCCTGCCCGATCCCGAAGCTCACGACTGCATAATCATCGCAAATCTTTCGGGAAACAAAAAACCAAACGACATCATCCTCAAAAACAGATATACAAAGGTTTGGGCACTTAACCGAAATTTTGATCTCCTTTGGACACATGAAGGAAATACAGGACATTTTCCGTGGGCTTATGACATAAATTCCGACGGCTTTGATGAAGTGATGGCAGGCTATGATATGCTCGATCACAACGGAAAGCTCCTCTGGTCCTGCAAAGATCTCGAAGATCATGCGGACTGTCTCTGGACAGGCGATGTGAACGGAGACGGAAAAAAAGAGATATGTGTGGGCGGAAGCGTCACTTGCCTTTACGACGCGGACGGGAACGAACTGTGGCGTTACAGCGATTCCATAGAATCACAGCATATCGCGCTCGGACACTTTATCCCCGGCGCTCCGGGACTCCAGGTGGCGGGACTTGACCGTATAAGACGCGGAGACGGCTACAAGGGACAATGGGACGGAAAAGACGGCATGTTCATGATAGACTGTGAAGGACACGGCGTCTGGAAGGAAGACAGAAAGACCAAAGGCTGGCTTACCATAGTCGACACCTTCCGCAACTGGAACGGAGAAGGGAAGGATCACATCCTTGCCTACAGACGCGGAGGCGGAGTGATGCCCGGGCTTTACAACGGCAAGGGCGAATGCGAGATCGTGTTCAACGAAGATGGCTATGTCCTGCACGGAGATCTTTTCGGAAGAGGAAAAGAGGATGTGATAGTTTACGGCCCCGATAGGGCTGTCATCTTTTCGGGAACTCCGTACGACCTGTCACAGGAAGCTGCCGGAAAACCGATCGAACAGACCAGAAGACTGTACTCCTCAACGCTTTACCCCGGCGGAGATTATGAAGAATAAGGTGGACAATGAAAGTTCTTGGATTTGGAATGAAATACTGGAAGAAATATCTTCCATGGGCGATATTCAGTGAACTCCTCAGCTTTGCGGTGCTGACTGCGGACCTTTTTATGCCGCAGTTTTCCGAGATGCTGATCGACTACTGTATAGACGAAAATGTACCGGATACGAGCGGAACATTTGGATTCCTGCTCACAGGAAAGTATGGCGAAGTTCATTCTTTCAGGCTTTTCTTTACGCTCGCGATAGGCCTTATGTCACTGCTGCTATTCAGATGCATCACGGTGTACATAAGAAACATCATGCAGCAGAAGCAGGGACTTGGTCTTGAGACAGATCTCAGGATGGCGGGCTATCAGAAGCTCATGGAGCTCGATTCCGCAAAGATTTCCGGATACAACACAGGCGAACTCCTTCAGATACTGCAGAGCGACACCATCATGTTCAAGGAGATGTTCTGCCACATGATCCCCTACATGATAGACGGTGTTTTCTATGCAGTGGTCGCAGTCTATTTCCTGTGGCGCATAAATCCCGCCCTCCTCTGGATACCCGTGATCATAGCGCCTTTCTTCACAGTGGAACTCTTAAGGTTCAGAGTGAAGGCAAAGGAAAAATACAAAGCCATTCGTGACAACAATGCGAAAATGAGCCTCACCGTTCAGGAAAACGTTGAGGCGGTGCGGCTTGTGCGCTCGTTTACAAACGAAAAGCTTGAGGAAAAGAAATTTGATGAAGTAAACGATTCCTTAAAGCACTCGCACATTGAACAGATCTTTCTTTCATCGAAATTTACCGTTATCTTCAGCATCATCAAACAGATCGCTTACATAGGGAGCATCGCCGTTGCCGCGGTTCTCTGCATCAGAGGTGATCTCATGGTGGGCTATCTTGTGGCCTGCACAAACTATGTCTTAAAGATCATGGACTTCCTTTCACTGATAAACAACAACCTTTTCCAGATGCAGCAGCAGCTTGTATCCGGTGAGAAAATGAAGGAATTCTTTGAATGCCCGATCGATATCGCAAGCGGCCCGAAGCAGGTGAGCAAATGCCGGCCCGTGGATATAAAGATCGATCACGTGTCTCTTGACATCGGTGGCGTAAGAGTCCTGAATGACATCACTCTCGATGTGCCTCACGGCAAAAAGGTCGGCGTTGTCGGCGGAACGGGGTGCGGAAAGAGCGTGCTTCTTGAAAGCCTTGCGCGGATACATGACGTTACCGAGGGACAGATCACGCTTAACGGGCAGAATATCACGGAATATGATCTGGAATCCCTGCGAAACCAGTTTGCATATGTGTTTCAGGATGTCTTTCTGTTTTCGGACACTATAAATTCAAATATCGCCTACAGCGAGCCTTTTGTAAACCAGCAGGTGATCGTCAATGCCGCGCGTCAGGCACAGGCACACGGATTTATCACATGCCTTCCTGACAGCTATATGACGGTCGTCGGAGAAAAGGGCATCGGTATCTCGGGCGGCCAAAAGCAGCGTGTGGCGATAGCACGCGCGCTTCTCAAGGACGCGCCTGTCCTTATACTTGACGATTCCACGAGCGCCCTTGATGTGAAGACAGAGAGAAAGCTTTTGAAAGAAGTGGAAGAAAACTGCCGCGACAAGACGGTCATCATTTCAGCACACAGGCTTTCAAGCGTCGTGGACTGCGATGAGATCGTCTACATGAAGGACGGCTGCATAGTAGAACGTGGCAGCTTCAAAGAACTCATGGCGAAAAACGGCTATTTTGCGAATGTTTACAGGATACAGGAAAACGCAAAGCGTGATGCCTATGAAGAGGAGGTGATGTGACATGGCAAAAAGAAACACCTTCTCGGAAGACGAACAGGTACAGCAGAGGCCTGACCTTGCCCAGTTCGGAAAAGTCTTAAAATATGTCTATCCCTACAGATCCTCAATAGCGCTGAGCATCGTGTTCATGCTTGTCGCATCGGCTACCAGCATGGTCTCTCCCCTGCTCCTCAAGCGGATCATAAACGACGTAGTTAAGCAGGACGATTACAGGGATCTTGTGCTCATGATCGCGGGAATGGCTCTGCTTGCGCTCCTCGAGATCTTTGTGACGCTTTTCCAGCAGCGCATCATGGGTACTGTGGGACATGAAGCCATAGCAAAGATCAGGCAGGAAGTCTTTTACAAGCTTCAAAAGCTCCCTTTTGAATATTTTGATTCCCGTCCCGATGGAAAGATCGTTGTAAGGGTGACAGACTACGTAAACGATCTTGCAAACTTTTTTACAAACCAGCTGATACAGCTATTTATTTACATCGTAAAGCTTGTCATGGCCATCATCTTCATGCTTGTGATAAGCCCGCCGCTCACACTTGTGGTACTGCTCGCGGTAGGTCCCATGATGGCATGCATCATGAAGCTCAGAAAGACGGTGCGAGGCATTTTCCCCACACACAGGGCAAAGGTTGCAAACCGCACGGCTTTCCTCATTGAAGTCATTATGGGCGAAAAGATCATAAAGAACTTCAATCGCTCGGAGGAGAGCAAAAAGACATACATGGGCGTTCACATGGAGTCGGTGAACACCTGGATGAAGATCGTTCGCCTTAACGAACTGAACACCCCCATAGTAATGCTTTTCTGGAACCTCGGGATGCTCGCTCTTTACGGGATATCACTGCTTCTCATAAAGAACGGTAATTCTGCCGTGACAGCGGGAACTGTGGTCGTTTTTACAAGCTACATGAGCCTGTTTTCGGGTCCTCTCACACAGATAGCTTCGATCATACAGCAGCTTGCCCAAACAAGCTCAAACCTTGAACGTGTGTTTGATACGCTGGAACAGCCGCTCGAGATCGAGGATGAGGAAAATGCGAATGTTCTCGACCATATCAAGGGACGTGTGGATTTTGACCATGTTTATTTTGAGTATGAAGAGAATGCGCCTGTCCTCAAGGACTTTGATCTGCATGTGGAACCCGGGCAGACGATAGCTCTTGTCGGCCCAACCGGCGCGGGGAAGAGCACGGTGATAAACCTGCTCACAAGATTTTATGATGTGAAGCAGGGAGCCGTGAGGATAGACGGCATCGATGTGAGAAACGTTACGCTCGAGTCGCTGAGACGCGAGGTGGGCGTGCTCATGCAGGATCCGTTTATCTTTAAGGGCACGATAATCGAAAACATACGCTACGGAAAGCCCTCCGCAACAGATGAGGAATGCATCAGGGCTGCGGAGCTCATACACGCAGACGAACATATCAGAAATCTTTCCGACGGTTACAACCACATCCTGCAGGAACGCGGACAGGGCCTTTCCGCAGGGCAGAAGCAGCTTATAAGCTTTGCGAGGATCATTTTAAAGAATCCTTCCGTAGTCATACTTGACGAAGCCACAAGCTCGATAGATACCGAAACCGAAGGGCTTATCCAGCAGGCTCTCGCCTATATACTGAAAAACAAAACGGCCTTTGTCGTTGCGCATCGTCTTTCCACCGTAAGGAACGCCGACAGGATACTTTATATATCAAATTACGGCATAGCGGAGAGCGGAACGCATGAGGAACTGATGAAGCTGAACGGCCTCTATGCAGCGCTGAACAAGGCAGGACTGCAGGAAGAGAACTGAAAGATGTTAATGACCTGAGTCAGAAAAGGAGCAGATATATGGAAAACATTATGGAATTTCTCGAAGGACGCCGTACCTACAGACGCTTTAAGCAGACACCCGTGCCGGAGAGCACGGTGAAGAACATCATTGAGGCCGCACGGTGCGCAAGCTGTGGAGGAAACCGCCAGGCGCTTAAATATGTGGTCGCACAGAAGGCCGAGGATGTGAGAGCGATCAATTCGCTGGTGCGCTGGGCCGCATATCTTCCCGCAGAAGAGGGAACGCCCAAAGAGGATGAGATACCTGTGCTGTTTGTTGCTGTCCTTGTGGACACGGAAATAAGCCAGAATGCAGATACTGATGCGGGAATCGCGATCTCGACTATGACCACCGCAGCCTGGGCTGACGGCGTGGGCAGCTGCATTATGGGGGCCATTGACAGACCGAAGATCATGGAGTATATGAAAATACCCGAGACCTTTAAGCTGCATTCCATGTTAGCTTTCGGCTACCCTTCCCATAAAAGCAAAACAGTTCCCATGCAGGATGGGAACTGTAAGTATTATCTTGATGAAAACAGGGATTACTGTGTGCCCAAAAGGGCTGCGGAGGAGATCGTAAGATTCCTTTGATCTTGTGATCAGTATTTGATGCTGATGTGGCACTTGTCCCGCTTTGAGAAGTAGAGCTGTTCGTCTGCCTGACTTATCAGGAAATCGGGATCGGTGCCGCCGTTTGCCCCTGCGATACCAAAGCTTATCGAAACACCGAGCTCTTTTATCTCGTTTTCGAGTGTACCGTTGAACTCGGAGAGGATATCCTCACAGTCTTCCTTGACCGCATTGAACGAAATGTTTTTATAGATCATGCAGAATTCGTCGCCGCCGTAACGGAATGCAAGTCCGCCTTTGCAATGCTTGGCGATTATCGAGCCGATCCTGTAGAGCACCGCGTCGCCCTTTACGTGGCCGAAGGTGTCGTTCACACGCTTGAAACTGTCGAGGTCTGCGATAACGAGCACATAAGTGCTTGAAGCGTTGCTGTCGGATTTTATCTCACTGCAGCAGATGCTGAGAGCAAGACGGTTGTAAAGGCCTGTGAGCTGGTCGGTGCGGGCTTCTTCCTGGAGCATTTTTTTGTCGTGTTCCTGCTTCTGTATGAGCGTGAGCCTCGCATTTTCGATGTCGTGGATCTTGTGGCAGGCGAGCACTATGCAGGCCATTACCACAAAGGAAAGGAAGAACTGTATCAGTTTTTCGATGTCTGCGAGCGGAGAAACCGAATCCGGGTCATATCTCACAAAAAGTGAGAAGACAAGGTCGGCAACAAAGCATACAATGGTGGTGATGCTCGTGAGCTTTTTGTCACCATAGATCACGGAAACGATGATAGGGATCACAAATACCGTCATGAGCACAGGAAAGTAGGAATGCACGACGGATACGACAAGGCACATCCATGCAAGGCCGAGCGTCAGTACATATGACTTGGCCTTCAGACTGAACTTATCCGATCTGAAGACAAGATACTGTATCAGAAGGGAAACAAAATTAGCAAGCGAAGGTATGAGAAAATAGTTCAGGATGTAATTGCTGAAAGCAAGGCTGAATGCTTCCACAGTGTCATCTGAGAGCGTGACCAGAGAGATGATGGCCTCCGCCACCGCTACGGAAAGCGCGGATATCAGATTTATGGTCATATGGGCTTTTAGCCATTTTGCATTAAGAGACGTCAGGTCTTTTTCCAGACTGGACCGTAAGGTAAGCATAGTCGAACCTCCCAAAACAATACAAAACGCATGATAGCACAGATAGACAGCAACGTAAAGTCCCAAAAAGACGACTTAATAAGAAAAAACGTTTTGAAGTGCTGAAAAATAAAGGAGAAATGCATCACATGAAAAAAATCATCACAGACGGCATACTGTTTGATATGGACGGGACCGTGTGGGACAACACGCCGGTATTTGCGGCATCATGGCAGCGGGCCTGCCGTGACGCGGGATTTGACGTGCCGTTTACGGCGGATACGTTAAAAGGTCTTTTCGGAAAGACCATGACGGAGATAGCGGACGCCTGCATCCCTTCACCAGATCCAAAAGCAAGATATGCCGCTCTTGAGCTCTGCGAGGAATATGAGATGAAGGATCTTGAGTCATCAGGAGAAGACACAACATATCCGGGCCTTGCCGAAACAGTGAAAGCCCTGAGCCACAGGATCCCGCTCTATATCGTGAGTAACTGCCAGAAGGGATATATCGAAACCTTTTTAAGGATGAGCGGACTGTCGGAATATTTTACGGATCATATCTGCTATGGCGACAATGGACTCGGAAAAGCAGACAATATCCGTGTGATCGTAGAGAAACACGGGCTTAAAAGACCTGTGTATCTTGGAGACATCCAGGGAGATCTTGACGCGTGCCGCAAGGCAGGAGTGGATTTTATCTGGGCTTCCTATGGTTATGGAAAGTCTGTGGACGGATACAGCGCAAAGATAGAGGATATAAAGGAGCTTGAAGATTTATGCGAATTCGGAAAAGATATTTGATGTTTTTGGCCGCCTTTGGCGTTTTGTTTGTGACAGCCTGTTCCTCGGGGAAAAAAGAACCCGCACCGTCTCCCGCTCCGACAGAAGAGCCTCAGGTGATAAAGGTTACGGCAACTCCTACGACAAAGGTCTTTAATATGCCTCAGGTGACGGATACTCCGACTCCTACACCCACATCGACGCCTACGCCAAAACCGACAAGACCGGTGACGCCCACTCCGGAAGGCAGCAAATGGGTGGGAACATGGGGCTCGGCGCAGCTTACTCCGGGTAACGATACGATGCCGCCTTCTCCCGGGCTTTCGGGGAACACGTACAGGCAGATCGTCAGAGTTTCCATAAGCGGGGACACCGTGCAGTTTGTTTTTTCAAATATCTTCGGAGAATCCGAGCTTGAGCTTTCATCGGTCCATGCAGCGATCGCAAGGGACGGGCAGACATCCGTGATAGACACTGAGACCGACACTTTGATCACTTTTGACGGAGGATCGGAAAGCACTGTGATACCTGCGGGGGAAACGCTCGTGAGCGATCCTGTGAAGATAAACATAAAGCAGCTTGAATATGTGGCGATAACTGCACATTTCGGAAAGGTCCCGAAGACCATCACAAGCCACACTGCTTCAAGATCACTCAACTATCTCCTTCAGGGGGATCATGTTTCGGATGCCGAGATGACCGGCGCAAAGACAGCCACAAGCTGGTATTTCCTGTCAGAGATCGACGTTTTCACATATGATGAAAGATGTTCCGTTGTCTGCTTCGGCGACTCCATCACTGACGGCTATGGCGTGGAAACGGGCTCGTACGGCAGATGGACCGACATTCTTGCGGAACGTCTCACGGATGAAGCCGCGACCGAAAACATAGGAGTCATAAACTCCGGTATAGGCGGAAACTCCATTTACGGAGGAAACGGCCAGGCCGCAAAAGACAGATTTCAGCGTGATGTGCTTGAGCGCGCGGGAGTAAAGTATGTCATCATTTTCATAGGCACTAACGATATCGGCTATGCGATGAACAAAAGCACCACGGATGCCGTGACAAAAGGCATCAAGGATATGGTGGACAAGGCGAAGGCACAGGGCATAAAGGTCTATCTCGGAACCATCACACCGTTCAACAGGCACAGCTATTATACGGAACTGCATGAGGAAGTGAGACAGGCAGTGAACGACTGGATCAGATCGGACAAGACAGGGGCCGACGGCGTACTTGATTTTGACCTTCTCCTCCGTGACGAAAAAGATCCTAAGACCATGAAAGCTGAGCTTGCAAATGATTTCCTGCATCCCAACATGAAGGGCTACAGGGCTATAGGTGAGAGTATCGACCTTGATATTTTTAAGTGACGTTGGCCGCTGAAAAGTCGAGATGTGAGATAAATAAGACAATAATTGGGCAATGTGTGATAATTTCTTTGTTGAAGAACCGGGACTTTTGTATTAGAATTGGGCTGTGCCTTGGGAAAGGCAACAGAAAGATGATTGGGAGGATACAAAAATGAAGGTATTTAAGAAGGTACTTACCACAGTCGTTGCAACAGCTCTCGCTGTTATCGCCATCGCTTCCGTTCCGACACAGGCTCTGGAAAAGAAGTATGATTGCAACAAGGACGCAGCTCAGTGGAGCGAGCCTGTAGTTCTTGTAGATGCCGCAGATCTTGCTCAGTTTGAAGGCGATGTTACTTTTAAGTGCGCATTCGCATCCATCAAAGAAAACGGCTGGGGATGGCAGTTCACTATCTGCGAAAACGTTGACGGATGGCCGAAGCTCATCAATTCCGACGTTGTTGTAAAGACTGACGGAGCTGTTGTTGCAAGTGATTTCATCCAGGGTTATTCCTATGGCTTTGAGGGCGTTGAGTTTGTAGTTCCCGCTGCAACCATCCAGAAAGTAGTTGCAGACAACGCTCAGATACTCATTCAGACCGATAACGTTCAGTTCACATCTCTTACACTCTCCGACGCTGCAGGAGCAGGTGCCGGCGATGTATCTGCACCCGATGAGACACCCAAGACCGGAAACGGTTTCGGACTTGGCATTGCACTTATGGCAGTATGCGGAGCAGCATTTGTCAGCGCAAGAGCTTTAAAGAAGTGAAAAAATTGTCATAGAGCTTGGCTTTAAGGCACATATCACAATGCTCACAGAGCTCCCCGAGACTTGTCTTGGGGGGCTTTTTTTAGTATAATACAGGAAATGTGCCACGTGAAGTTTTGCGTGGATCTGGAGGAGACCTTATGAAACGGATGACGGAACGCATTGCAGCATTTTTCAGCATCGCGATGATGCTCATCGGGCTTGTCGCGGGAGTGGGACCGGTTTTCAGCGTCCATGCGGAAGGAGGCATTCTTTTTGACGCAAGGACACTGCCGATAAACGGGATACAGAACAAAGATCCCGTGCCCGAGGGCACCACATTCGCTGACGGTTATTACAAGACGGTAGGCTCTGTGCAATATCGCACTCAGAATGACGAGATGATAGCGCTCGAGATCGGAAAGAACCTCACCGGCGGCTTTAAGTTTACATCCGTCGGAGAAGCGGACATCATGCTTGTTGTGGCATCCACGGGAGGAGCCAACACATCGGCATTTGCGATCATCGATGAAAACGGGAACATCATCCCGAATACCGATAATGCCGATACCTGTACGGGAACGGGCGGTACAAGGTTTGACTATCTTTCGGTTCCGGCGGGCACTTACCAGGTAGTGTCTCCCGTAAACGAAACGCTCAACCGCGGACTCAGGCTTGTCTCGATCGAAGTGCTCGATTACGCCGCGGGTGCGAGAGAACCCAGGGCGGATTGGACAAAAGTGGTGGCTCCCGTCATAACGTCGGTCGAGATACAGGGAAAGAACATCAATGTAAACTTTGACATGCTCATAGGCTATGACGGGGCAGATCAGGTCATAGTCGAGATGATAGACGAAAAAGGCGCCACAGCAGAAACCGTTACGGTGGGAACCGAAGGTGAACACGGGACGGCGACATTCACGCCTTCCGCGAGCGGAGATTACAGCTTCCGCCTTCAGGCGAAGCGTAAAGGTGAAGTAAAGAAAAATACCAGCTGGCCTGCAGTGAACTTCCTGCTCCCGCTGGTTTCTGCAAATGTTTCGAGCGCGACCAGTTCCGGAGCAGGCAGTGTTACCGTAAGATATGGCGCCGTTCCCGAGGCGGACAGCTATACTGTCTATTATCGTGAAGAAGGCGCGGGCGAATATACAAGAGGCCCTGTTTCAAAGACTTTGAGCGCTACGGTCGAAGGACTGACGGTAGGGAAGAGATATGAATTTGCGGTACAGTCAAACCGCGGCGAGGAAAGCACGGATCTCGGCACCGGCGCGAGCTGCATGGTTACCGAGGAGGCACAGCGCGAATGGGCGTTTGCTGCATTCGGACCTGGCGCCGACACAAAGAACAACTATTTCTCGGGAAGCGCAAATGAGGCTCCTTACACTGTTTCGGTCGCATCTCTCAACAACAAGGGAAAGCTGCAGCCCACATCCACCGACGGACTTGCATTTTACTATACAAGGATCGATCCTGCGCTTGAAAACTTTGTATTTTCCGCAACAGTGACCGTAAATTCCTGGACGTTCACAAACGGACAGGACGGCTTCGGACTCATGGCCTGTGACAGAGTAGGAGCGCACGGTGACGGCGCTGTGTTCTGGAACAATTCCTACATGGCAAGCTGCACTAAAGTGGAGTACTGGTTTGACGAGGAAACGGGAGAACTGTTTTCGTCATCCGGGAACGGCCGCACAAAGGTTGCAATGAAGCTTGGACTCGGCGCGCAGGAAAAGATCGGCGTCACCAAGGAATATATCGATTCGGACTACGTAAATACGACAGATTTTGCCCAGAAGGAGTTTTCTTCCACAATGTTCCCGCTTGAGGACAGCGGAAGAGTATATCTTAAGGGCAACATTGTGGGAAACGTGACAAATCCTTCATCGGATCTCGGTACGTATAAAGAACTCACTACTTTTAAGCTCTCCATAGAGAGGAACAATACCGGATATATCTTAAGCTACACCGATGAAAAGGGAAAGGTGCATTCAAAGCTCTATTACGACATTGAGCGTGACAATCTCACTGCGATCGATCCGGACAACATCTATGTGGGCTTCTATGCCGCAAGGACCTTTGACATCACGGTGAGTGACATTGTGCTCACAACGAGCGATCCCGCCACAGATGCGCCTGCGGAAGAAAGACAGCTTGATTACACAGCTCCCGCGATAGGCGCTGTCTCTGCATCAAACGTCGGAAGCGAAGATTATACATTTATCGGTTATGCAAATGCGGACGGTGAAATGACTCTCACCGACAGAGCGACAAGGAACGTTATCGCCGAAAAGATCAGGGTCACCGCAAACGAATACTTTACGACAGACATAAAACTCTCAAAAGGCGTGAACGGCATAATCATGACATTCACTCCCGACCCGGATTTCAAGCCGGCAGGAGAATACTCGGCGCTCACCGATTACAGCACCATGACGGCAACGCACGAGGTCGACTACAGGTATATAGGCGGCACCGTTATGTATGCTTCGCCTTCGGGCAGTTCAAACGGAAAAGGCACAAAGGAAAGCCCTTATGATATAGCCTATGCCCTTACGCACGCACATGCCGGGCAGACGGTCTACCTTATGGGCGGAAAGTATGAGCTTGACACAAAGATCACCGTGGGACGCGGACAGAGCGGTAAACTCGGCGCGCTGATCTATGTGCTTCCCGACCCGGAAAGCAGCGAGAGACCGGTGCTCGATTTCCTTGAAAAAGGCGCCGGACTTACGATAGGCGGCGATTACTGGTATGTGGGCGGCTTTGACGTGACAAGATCCACAGGAAAAGGACTGCAGATCTCGGGTGATTTCTGCACTGTGGACAACGTGAACGCATATTTTAACCAGAACACCGGAATACAGATAGCAAGGCTCTCATCAACCGATTCAAAATATGAGGATTGGCCGCACGATGACCTGATCCTCAACTGCACCGCTTACGGCAATGCGGATCCCGGCTTTGAAGACGCCGACGGCTTTGCCTGCAAACTCACCACGGGCGACAACAACGTGTTTGACGGCTGCATTTCCTATTGCAACGCAGACGACGGCTGGGATATGTATGCAAAGGTGGAAACGGGCGCGATAGGCGCTGTGACCATCCGAAACTGTGTGGCATTCCGGAACGGATTCCTTACTGACGGGACAAACGCAGGAAACGGCAACGGCTTCAAGATGGGCGGCTCCAGCATCACGGGCTATCACAGGCTTATAAACAGCGTTTCGTATTGCAACAAAGCCAAAGGCATCGATTCGAATTCGTGCCCGGATATCCAGGTGGAAAACTGCGTTGCATATAACAACGGTTCGTACAATGTGGCTTTTTACACAAATGATTCCTCAAATACCGACTATTATGCGGAAAACCTTGTTTCCTACAAGGACAACAACGGTGACGGGGACAATATCAAACCCAAGGGAAATCAGGACGAGTCAAAGATATATAAAACCACAAACTACTATTGGTCAAACGGAAATACGGAAGGCGTGAAGGCGGACGGCAGCTGGTTCAAGAGCCTTGATCATACTGAGCTTGCGGTCACACGTAACGCTGACGGAACGATCAACATGAACGATCTCCTTGTAATGAGCGATACTGCTCCTGCGGGCGTGGGCGCTTTTGTCGGAGGAACGCCTTCGATCGATTTTAAGACCGTCAGGGTGAACGTTCCGGATCCTGAACCGACGGAAACGCCTGCTCCCACGGCAACACCCGAGGCATCGGGAAATACAGAGAATGTGACCACTCCTTCGGCAACACAAACGGCAGAAGTCACACCGGAGATATCGGGAAATTCCGCAACAGCGGCGCCGACTGCAGAAGCTTCCGATAATCCCGCCGGGACCAGAGACAACGTGAATGCGGCCGTGGCGGTATCTGCCGGTGTCATTGTGCTTGTCGTTGTCATAGCGACCGCATTCTTCATACTCAGGAAGAAGTTCAGAAAGTGATGAGTGATGAAAAAATAACGAAATATTCTGTCGACACGGATGCGCCGGAATGCGAGGAAGTTCCGGCGCTGACAGGGGTCCCGGAAGAAGTGGAGACCCCCGACAGTATGGAAGGATATGAGCCCGTGTCTCGGGCAGCAGCAGCCGACCTCACCTGGTATTGGATAACGATGATCCTGATACTCGGAGTATCGGCCGCTGTGATATCTTTTTTGATCAAAGGGATAACTCCCGCAGTGATCTCGGTGATCGCAACATCCGCGGTACTGAGCTGCATCTTCGGAGTGAGGAAAAAACCTGAAAAACTGCTTTGCTCGATTCTTTTGAACATTGCGTCGGGATGCTTTGCGATATTGCTGACATTTCCGGTGATTTTGCTGTTCAGGCTCCCGTTTGGGGCAATATTCAAGTCTCTGCAGTATCCGGGAGCTCCGAAGGATGCGGTGGTCCCTATGCTTTCGCGCCTCGGTGCCGCGGCGCTTGCCGTGGTGATATATGATCTTTTGTACATTGTGCTATTTATTGCTTCAAAGCGGGTCATACCCGTCCTTTTGTCTCATATGCGCAAAAAAAGGACCGGACATGCAAAAAAGACAAAGAGAGTGTGGGCGCGCACCGGCTCGGCAGCACTGAGCCTTTTGAACTGCCTGCTGTTTTTCTTTTTTCTTTTGTGGGTGACAAGCGGATTTCTGACGGATCTTTCAAAAGACGCTGAGGCAGTGGCTTTTTCAGAAAGCGAAAATGAGGCGCTTAACAAAGTGACGTCAAAAGTCAGGGAAATATATCTGAAAAACAGCGATGTCTATGAGGGTGTGCTGTTTCCGAACATTTCCGCTGCAGGAGGCAGGTGGCTTTATGAGCGCCTCACTACGTTCAGGTATGAAGGCATAAAGACCACGCTGCACAGCGAAGCCTATACATTATGCCTGGCCTTCGGAGAGATCGCTCCTTCTGTAAACGACAACGGCGTTTTGACGGATGCGGCATCGGTGGGGCATCTTCGCAGAGCGACAGACGATCTGATGGCTTCCGACTATTGCCGGAAGCTGACATGCGATTTTTTGAGATCCTTATGCGGCGCATGGATGCGGGGCGACATGTATTTTGGCATAAGAAAGCCTTTTTCTCCGCGTTACAAGCGAGTGATCGACCTTTTTACCGAATTTGTCGCGGCTGCGGACGACAAAAAAATAGATTCTTTGATCTATGCGGTGCTTGACGGACTTGATATTGTTGCTTATCATGATCTTGACAGGATATTAAAGACCGGGACAAAAGTGGAGCTGCTGAAGGCGGTGAGTGACCGTGACGTGCTTTCAAGGGCTGTATCCGCCATAGACGGTGACACGGAGGAAGTTCTGGGAGGCGTGGTAAAAGCGGTGTGCGATGCTCAGGCGCTTGATATCAGCGGGACACTGCTCTCGGCATTTGTTGGGAACATGGGAAAGATCGATGAGAGCAGCGCGATGACCGAAGGCTTTTATTCTGCTCGCGAGATAGAGCTGCTCACGGCAGTCATAGAGGACCCGTTTGATGATACGGTGCCACCTGCGGAGATATTTGAGACGCTGCTGGATACTACCGTTTCTTCGGAACTCGCGGCACGCGCGGTGGCAGAGCTTGCGGCACTGGAAGACCCTTTGCGAACGCGTGTTTATACCGCTGTGGAACAGGAGCTGATAAGAACCGTCTTTGAAAGGATCTATGATTCGACACCCACGAGATTCAAGGAATCCGTGCTGTCTTCGATCAGGGATCTCTACAAGATCCTGAAAGTGACGCCAAATAATTCGACCATTACAAAATAAATCAAAAAAGGGGTAGTGTTATGTATGATTATCTGATAGTCGGCGCAGGACTGTACGGCGCAACATTTGCAAGGATCGCGACCGACGCCGGGTTTAAGGTGCTCGTGATCGACAAGAGGAGCCACATTGCCGGAAATATCTATACGGAAAAGCAGGAAGGCATAAACGTCCATATCTATGGCGCGCATATCTTCCATACCAACAACAGGGAAGTATGGGAATTCCTCAACAGATTTGCCGATTTCAACCGTTTCACAAACTCACCTGTCGCAAATTACAAAGGCGAGCTCTATTCAATGCCCTTCAACATGTACACCTTCAACAAGATGTGGGGAGTGGTGACACCGGAGGAAGCGGAGAAAAAGATAGAGGAACAGCGTAAAGAGATCACCTGGGAGCCCAGAAATCTTGAGGAACAGGCTATTTCTCTCGTGGGACGTGACATCTACGAAAAGCTGGTAAAGGGCTATACCGAAAAGCAGTGGGGGAGACCGTGCAGTGAGCTTCCGGCGTTTATTATAAAGCGCCTGCCTGTGCGCCTCACTTTTGACAACAACTATTTCAACGCGCTCTATCAGGGAATTCCGATAGGCGGCTACACCGCAATGGTAAAAAATATGCTCCGCGGCATCGATGTGCGCCTTGAGACAGACTATCTGAAAGACAGGAACACGCTTTCAGCGATGGCAAAAAAGACAGTCTATACAGGCCCAGTGGACGCATATTTCGACTACAGGCTGGGAACACTTGAATACCGTTCCGTGCGTTTTGAGAACATCACCTACGATATGCCGAACTTCCAGGGGAATGCTGCGGTGAACTACACCGACCGCGAGACTCCGTGGACCAGGATCATTGAGCATAAGTGGTTTGAATTCGGTAAGGACGAGAACGGAAAAGACATCCCCAAAACGATAATCAGCCGTGAATACAGCTCGGAGTGGAAAAAGGGCGATGAGCCTTATTATCCCGTGAATGACGAAAAAAACTCCGCACTCTATGCGAAGTACAAGGAACTCGCGGATGCGGAGAAAAATGTCCTTTTTGGCGGAAGGCTCGGAGAATACAGATATTACGACATGGATAAGACCGTCGAAGAGGCTCTTAAAGCATTCGGAAGAATGTAGATTTCCCTGTATCTCATGTCAGATATTTTAAGATAAGGCGCGCTGCAAGTTCTGCGCCGCCGGTGATAAGCATAACGACTATCGGGTTGAATCTGAATTTTCTGAGGAGCAGCAATGCCGCAGAGAAGAGCAGGACAGCCCGATAGTTTGTGTTTTCAAGCAAGTTTCCCAAGGACGTGACATTACCGAAAAACGTGGGGATGAGGATGGTGAGCCCTGCGGCAAGGATCATGGAGACCACCGCGGGACGAAGAGACTTAAGCATTCCCTGTATCAGCGTGAGCTTTCGGAAACGGTAATACAGATATGCCAGCAGGGAAACGATGATGCATGACGGGAGGATAACGCCGAGCGTCGCGATAAGCGCTCCGGGAATGCCCGAAACACGCATGCCGATAAAGGTTGCGGCGTTGATTGCTATAGGACCGGGGGTCATTTCGGCGATGGTGACAAGATCGGAGAAATCCTCCACAGTCATCCAGCCGTAGGTGTCGATCGCCTGCCTGCTGATAAGAGGGATTGCCGCGTAGCCGCCTCCGAAGCTCAATGCGCCGACCTGGAGAAACGCAAGGAAAAGCTCAATGAGTTCCATGGCGCACCTCCACAAGTGTCCTTATCACTCCGATCAAAGCGGCGGCAAGGATTATGTATACAACGTTCACTTTGAAAAAGAAATTGGCCGTAAAGGCGGCGAACATAAGGATGATGCCGGTCATGTCTTTATTTTTTACTATTCCGGAAGCCATGTCATAGACCACTGAGGCGATCACCGCGCAGACACCCGACCGCATGCCGAAGAGCACTGCCTGTACGGCTTCGTTCGACCGGAAAGCGTTGTAAGCCACAGAGATCAGGGCGATGATAAAGAACGGAGGGATCACGGCGCCGAGCACGGCAAAGCAGATACCCGGGATGCCGCAGAGCTTGTAGCCTACGACTATTGCTCCGTTTACTGCGATGGGGCCCGGTGATGACTGGGCTATTGCAACAAGATCAAGCATTTCTTTTTCGTCTATCCAATGGAGTTCGTCAACGAATTTTGTCTTTAAAAGAGTGACTATAACGTAGCCCCCACCAAAGGTGAAGGCGCTCAAGTACAGCGTTGACAGGAATATTTTTATCAGTTTCTTTTTAGTCGACATAACAGCCTCACATTTTTAAAGCCCATAAAAATGGGCGTGCGTGCATTATAGCACATTTTTCCGAACCTATCAAATATTGCTCTGTATACTTTACTAAAAATGGGGAATATGGTAAAATCATAATAATTGGGTGAAATATGCCCAAAACTGGGAAACCGGAGGAGTAAAGCATGGCAACCTACAAAATGATCCTTGTCGGTAACAACGGTAAGGAAATGGACGATTTTTTTGTTTCGTTTGAAGATGATTTCAGCATTATGTCAAGCTCCGTCAGGCCCAAGGATCTGGACACTCACATCTCCTGCTTTGAGCCGGACATCTTTTTATATATCATTGGCGAGAATGACACGGAGAGCTCTATGCTTGACGTGGTGACCTACATAAAACAGTCCACGGACGGGACCATGGTGTTTGGTGTCGCGGGGACTGCGGGAAACTGCGACACTTTTCAAAAACTTTCTCACAACATGGCGGAATTCACGATCACTCTGCCTGTGGATCCGGCACATTTCAGAGAAGAAGTCATCGATAGGATCCTTGGCTCCGAGAGGCTTGGAGACGAGTATACATCAATGATGGCAGATCTCGCGAGAGTAAGGAGCGACGGAAGAAGAAAGCACGTTCTTGTCATCGACGATTCTCCCATCATGCTCAAGCTTGTAAAAGAGCGCCTTAAGGACAAATATGATGTGGCCACGGCAATAAGCGGCAAGGTGGCATATAAATTCCTCGAAAACAACAATACCGATTTCGTGCTCCTCGACTATGAGATGCCCGAAGAAGACGGCCCTGTTGTTTTCAAGACCTTGCGCGAGATGCCTAAGATGAAGAATGTCCCGATAGCCTTCCTCACGGGTGTCACGGACAGCGAAAAAGTAAGTGAAGTATTACAGTTAAAGCCTCAGGGCTATGTACTTAAACCCATCGATAAGGATAAATTGTTCGCGATAATCGAGAAATATATCGGAGGATAAACGACGCATGGGCACGCCTCTACTGACAGAGCTGATGACGACGGAGGAGCTGCAGGAGTTTCAGGATGCCTTTTCGGATTTTACCGGACTGGCTGCGCTCATCACCGACGAAAAAGGTTCTCCCGTTACAAAAGGATCAAACTTCACCGAATTTTGCATGGACCTCATCCGTAAAAATCCCGAGGGATGCAAAAGGTGTGAGGAATGCGACAAGGGCGGAGCGTTGGAAACGCTTAAGACAGGAAAGCCCTCTGTTTACCATTGCCATTCGGGACTTATCGATTTTGCGACGCCCATTCTGCTTGACGGAAGGATGATAGGATCCCTCATCGGAGGGCAGGCGCTTACCGAAGAGCCGGACCGTGACAGCATAGAGGACGTGGCCGCAGATCTCGGCATAGATCCGGACGCGCTGTGGGAGGCATCCCAGAATGTAACGATAATGCCTAAAGCAGAGATCGACAAAAGAGCGGATTTCCTGGTAAAAATGGGTTCGCTTCTCTCCAAGATGGCTTTTTCACGCTACAGCTCTCTTAAGGCCGGCAAGGAGATGGAGACCGCTGCGGAAATGAAAACCAATTTCCTTGCAAACATGAGCCACGAGATACGTACGCCCATGAATGCGGTGATAGGTCTTTCGGAGATGGCGCTTCGTGAAAACCTCCCGCCTGCCGCAAGAGACTACATCAATCAGATAAAATCATCGGGAAGAGTGCTGCTCGGCATCATCAACGATATTCTCGATTTTTCAAAGATAGAAGCAGGAAAGATGGATATCCTGCCTACGGATTACGAGCCGCTTTCCATCGTGAACGATGTCGCGAACATGATCTCCGTAAAGATCGCGGAGAAAAACATCGAACTGATCCTCGACATAAATCCTTCATTCCCGGCAATGCTTGAAGGCGACAACCTGAGGATAAAACAGATCATCACAAATATCGCAAACAATGCCGTAAAGTTCACCAATAAAGGCTATGTAAAGATAGTCGTGGACTTTGAAAAAGTGGACGAGGATACGATAGAATTCCAGTGCGCGGTGCAGGATACAGGCATAGGCATAAAGCGGGAGGACCAGGAAAAACTCTTCAAATCCTTCAGCCAGCTCGATCCCAAGAGAAACAGGAACATCGAAGGCACGGGGCTTGGACTTGCCATAAGCCGAAGGCTCCTTGACCTGATGGGCGGAGACATCAGCTTTATCAGTGAATACGGGCAGGGCACCACATTCTTTATCTCACTCAGGAACAAAGTCGTAGACTGGAGCCCCGCCGTCACGCTGAACGATCCGAAAAATGTCTTTGTCATGACATTTTTTAAAAATGAACTGCTCGGTGACCAGGTGGAAAAGGACCTGAACATGCTCGGAGCCGCAAACAAGCGGCTGAACGGCTGGAATGAAGTTGAAGCCGAGATAAACAGGCACAAAGGCGGACGGTCGAAAAAGAAATATATCATCACCGAAAAGAACTGTATGGGGCCGGAACTTGACGACATCCTCATTAAGAACGACGATGTGAAATGCATATGCTTTGAGGATTTTATGGATGACCTTAAATCCTCGTTTCCGAACCTCACCATCAGCAAGAGACCGGAATCCACGATCAAACTCGCGATGCTCCTTAACGGCTCGGAAAGCATCTTCTCGGAGCAGACGGAAACGGCATATGAGATGGATTTCACCGCTCCCGGAGCAAGGATACTGATAGTCGACGACAACCCAGTGAACCTTACCGTTGCGGAAGGCCTTCTTGAGCCACTCGACATGAAGATATTTACCGCTGTAAGCGGCAAGGAAGCCATAGCTCAGATCGAGAAAAACCCCGAGAAGTTTGACCTGATCTTTATGGATCACATGATGCCGGACATGGACGGCGTGGAGACCACAAGGATCATCAGAAGACTGCATCCGAGCTATGACGATGTGCCGATAATAGCGCTCACCGCAAACGCGGTAAACGGCGCCAAGGAGCTTTTCTTACGGGAAGGCATGAACGACTTTGTCGCAAAGCCGATCGAGGTGCGTTTCCTGGTCGCAAAAGTCAAGCAGTGGCTCCCTCAGAAGCTTTTGCAGAAAAAGACTGCGGATCACTCAAAGTCCGAGGTTGCGGGGAACGATTCCGAGACGGCCGTTTTTGCAGCGGATATCCCGGAAATGGACTTTAAGAGTGCCATTAAGATGGTCGGCAGCGAAAGCGTGCTGATAAAGATACTTGAGGAATATTACAAAAACATCCCGGATTCCGCAAAAGCCATAAAAGAGGCTTTTGAGACAGGAGACATAAAACAGTATACGATCCTTGTGCATGCTTTAAAGAGCAGTTCGCGTCAGGTCGGAGCCATGGTGCTCGGAGATATGGCGGCGGAGCTTGAGGCGGCGGGAAAAGAAGAGGATATAAAGACTATCAAGGCCAAGACGCCGTACCTGATAAACAAGTACATGTCCTACAAAAAACTTTTTGAACCGTTTTTTGAAAAGAAGGATGCGGCTTCGGATAAGGATAAGCCAAAGGCAGCGGATGACGATATCAAGGATCTTACCGACAAGATGATCGTCGCGGCGGACATTCTGGATATGGACGCCATGGAAGAAGTGATGGGAGAGTTCAAGGCTTTCAGCTATCCCAAAAAGGAAACCGCTCTCATCGAAGAACTTGAAAAAGCCGTTGAAAACGTAGATGTGGACGGCTGCAGGGAAATATGCAACAAGCTGCAAAAAGCACGCTCGCTGCACTAAAAAAATAAAGAGGAAGAGACAAATGTATTCAGGATTTTTAAGATCAAGACATGATCTGTGCAAGGAGCTCGTGAAACGCCTGAGCCCGGATTACAAGTTCGTGTCTGTGCTCGGAAAGCACATTACCGGACAGTATGTATCCGTTACCACCGCAACGACTGCCGTCGTGGATACTCCCGAACAGCAGTGCGGCTTTGTGGTGAAGCTCTTTGACGGTAAGGTTTATTCAGAGTATTCCTTTACGGACATAACAAAGGGAACGCTCAACAAGTTGGAAAAAGCGATCCGTGAGGAGACAAAGCTCAGTGAGGCTCTTACAAAGGATCACGTAAAGATGAAAGCCATGCCCGACGAACCGATGAAGCGGGATTTTGCGAGACCCATTTCCGGGAAGCGCTACTCCATTCCCGAGATAGTGGAAAAGCTCACGGCACTGAGAGATGAGACAAAAGCCGTTTCCGAAAAGATCGTGCAGGCAGGCATGACATTTGAGATGTATGATGTTTCCGCGCTGTTCATTTCAAAGAACCGTGAACTCACACAGGAATACGGGTGGTGCAGCGTAAGAGGGTACGCATATTCCAGAGATGGCGGAAAGACTCAGTTTGCCATGGATGTAGCACCCGGAAACAATGAGGAAGAAGTTTTTGCGGTAATGGCAACAAAGACACGCCCGCTCGGAGAGCTGGCCGTTGAGCTGCTCTCGGCCGAAATGATCAAGCCCGGCGTGTACGATATCATCACAGATCCTTCTATCACCGGTCTTATCGCGCATGAAGCTTTTGGACACGGTGTGGAGATGGATATGTTTGTAAAGCACAGGGCAAAGGCCAGAAAATATATCGGAAAGCCCGTTGCGTCGCCCCTTGTGAATATGCATGACGGAGCCGCGGCGACCATGTCATGTGTCGGTTATTTCTTTGACGATGACGGCGTTCTTGCGCATGACACGCTGATCATAAAGGACGGTATACTTCAGACGGGTATCAGCGATGCGGTCAGCGCCATGCAGCTCGGCACCGAGCCTACAGGCAACGGAAGACGTCAGGATCCTTCAAGAAAAGCCTATACAAGAATGACGAACACATTCTTCTCTGCAGGCAGCGACAACGTTGAAGACATGATAAAGTCTGTAAAGCATGGCTATATGCTGTTTGAGACCGATAACGGGATGGAAGACCCGAAGAACTGGAATATACAGTGCGTAGCGCAGTACGGAAGAGAGATAAAGAACGGAAAATTCACGGGAAAGATCGTTGCGCCTGTTGTAATGTCGGGTTATGTGCCTGATCTTCTACAGTCCATTTCCATGGTTTCGGATGAATGGAAGGTGATAGGATCGGGACATTGCGGCAAGGGATATAAAGAATGGGTGCCTGTCAGTGACGGCGGCCCGTATTTGAAAGCGAGATGTAAACTGGGATGATGGACAAATTTATCAAAGCATTAAAGAGAAATGCACAGGTATCGGCATGGTCGGTCACCGAGGTCACCAAGAAGAGCCGCGAGCTTTTCTATGTGCTCGACAAGCTTGAAACGAACCGTGCGACCGATACAACAGATTATAACGTCACCATATATGTCGACAAAAACAAAAAGCGCGGTATCGCAAATTTTGCGGTATATGACTATATGAGCGACAAGGAACTTGACGAAAAGATCGCGGAAAAGGTCTATGCGGCTTCATTCGCAATGAACAAGTTTTTTGAGATACCGGGCAAAGACGACAGGAAACTCAAGGCGAGAAAGACCAATCTCAAGGACCGCCCTTTTGCGGAGATCATGGAAGACCTTGTAAAAGCGGTGTTTGCGGCAAACGTTCACAAAAACGGATACCTCTCCGCCACAGAGTTTTTCATCACGGAATGGAACGAGAGGATCGTAAATTCCAACGGCGTCGATCTTTCTTCAAAGAAGTACGGAGCGCAGGTGGAGATAATCCCGTCGTGGGAAAAGAACGGCGAGGAGGTAGAAGTTTACCACATGCTGAACCTCGGCTCGTTTAATGCGGAAGAAGTGACTGCGGAAGTGGATGAGCAGCTCATGGAGGCAAAGGCCAGATTTGATGCGGTTTCCGTTCCCAAGAACAAAAAACTCAAAGTCATAATTCAGGACGGCGAGGTGGGAGAGCTTCTCGACTATTTCGTATCGGAGCTCAGCTACCGCAAGGCCTACATGAAGATCAACAAATTTAAGCCCGGCGACCACGTGCAGGGCAAAAAGGTGACCGGAGACCTGCTTAACATAAAGCTTTCTCCGTTTTACGAAGGCGCCTACAACTCCAGAGCATTTGACTCCGACGGCGTTGTGCTCGACGAGACAGAGATAATAAAGGACGGCGTTGCCGTAAACCGCCACGGTTCTTACCGTTTTGGCTACTATCTCAAAGAAAAGGCTCCCACAGGCGTACTTCCCGTAACTGTCGTAAAAGAGGGAAAGAAGACCTTTAAGGAAATGCAGAAAGAGCCTTACGTGAGATGTGTGAAGTTCTCGGGACTTCAGGTGGACGCAAGCTCGGGATATTTCGGAGGCGAAGTACGTCTCGGTTTTTACTTTGACGGAAAGAAGGAAGTGCCCGTTACGGGATTTTCGGTATCGGGAGACATGAACAAGAGCGCTTCGAGCCTTGTATTTTCCAAAGAGACGGTCACAAAGCCTTCTTACCACGGACCCAAGTATGTAGAGATAAAAGACATGACCGTAATGTAAAAAACATTTTAAGGTGGCAGGATGAGTATAAAAAAACTGACTTTGTTGCATTCAAACGACCTTCACGGGGACATGGAAGAAGAGAAAATAGACGATTCCTATGTCGGCGGGCTTTCAAGGCTCTCGGGATATGTCCACAAGGTAAGGCGTGAGGAAGAAAACGTGGTCTATGCGCTTGCGGGTGACATGTTCCGCGGATCGATCATAGACAGTGAGTTCAAGGGCCTTTCGACGGTCGAACTGATGAATCTTGTGGGACCGGATGTCACATGTCTCGGAAATCATGAGGTAGACTACGGTGTGGCACATCTGCTGTTTTTGGAAAAATGCGCGACCTTTCCCATCGTCAATGCGAATTTCTACATGAGATCGCCCAGACGCCGTCTTTTTAACCCGGAGATCATTTTGAACGTCGGTGGCATCAAGATACTGTTTATCGGCATTCTGACGGAAGCAGCGCTGCTGGAGATAAAAAAGGACACTCTGTTCGGCACCCTTGTAAACATCGAGGAAGCAAGGGATGAGGTAGGAAGGATCATAAACAGCTACAAGACGGTCGACATCGACCTTACGGTGCTCCTTACTCATATCGGCTTTGAAGAGGACAAAAAGCTTGCAGCCATGCTGGATCCCGACTGGGGCGTAGATATCATAATCGGCGGACATACACACACTTATATCACTGAACCCGCAGTGGTGAATGATATCCTTGTCGTTCAGGCAGGGACAGGCTCCGATCAGATCGGACGCTTTGACCTTACCATCGATATGGACAAAAACTGCATAAAGGACTATACGTGGCAGTGCGTTCCGATAAACGATACCACAGCTCCCAAGGACGATGTGCTTGAGGAAGTGCTCGGCGGATATAAGGACATCACCGACAGAAAGTACAATACCATCCTGACACGTTTCAGGAAGCCTCTCACGCACCCGGACAGATGGGCGGAATCGGAGCTTGGCAACCTTTTTGCCGATATCCTCTGGAAACAGCTTGGCACGGATTTTGTGCTCCTGGGTTCGGGAAGCATCAGAAAGGAAGTGCTGGGCGAGGCAGTGACGCTTCAGGATCTTTTGGAGATCTTCCCGTTTGACGGCAAGGTGCATGCGGCAAGGATACCGGGAAGAGTCCTCAAGAACGCCATTCTGTACATGTGCAGGGATGAACTGTTTGATAAGAACCACACCGAGTTTTATCAGTTTTCGTCAAACCTCAGGCTTATATATGACTATGCGACAAAGAACATAGTTTCACTCGCACTGAACGGCGGGCCTGTGGATGACAACAGGATATATACCGTTGCGATGCAGGATTTCCATTACAAGAACATAACAAAATGTCTTGGTGTAGACACGGATTCTTTGGAAAACTTTGAACGCGCAAGGATCATTTCCACTTCGGATTTTGATATAATACGCGAATATTTTGAAACACATGCGTCGATCGATTCAAGGGTGGACGGCAGAATAACGATTTTAAATGCGCCTAAGGCCGATTGATCCGGATCTTGTACGCGATTGGAGGAATAAAAAATGACAACTTGGAAAAACTATGATGAGCTTGCAAGCGCAAAAAAGCTTGAGGCAGTAAAGAAAACAGATCTCACAGAGGTCCTTTCGGGAGATAAGGGCGCTGAGCGTGTAAGAAAATACAGCGTTCCCATGGCTTGCGGGCTTAAGTACAACTATGCCGCAAAGCAGGTGGACGACGAGACTCTCGGCGTTCTTTCGGAGCTTGCAAAAGAGGCTGAACTTATTGCGAAGTTTAAGGATCTTTACAGCGGTGAAGTCATCAACACCGGTGAAAAGAGACTCGTACTCCATCAGCTCACACGCGGACAGCTTGGCGACAAGGTGGTCGCAGACGGCGTTGACAAGAGAGAGTTTTATGTGGCTCAGCAGAAAAAGATAGCGGAGTTTGCGGAAAAAGTCCATTCCGGTGCTATCGCAAACGAGAAGGGTGAAAAGTTCACGACCGCTGTACAGATCGGTATCGGCGGCAGTGACCTCGGACCCCGCGCAATGTATATAGCACTTGAAAACTGGGCAAGACGTAACGGATGCTTCAAGATGGAAGCGAAGTTCATTTCAAACGTCGATCCCGATGATGCGGCAGGAGTGCTTGAGAGCGTTGACGTTGAGCATTCTGTGTTCATCCTGGTATCAAAATCGGGCACCACGCTCGAGACTCTCACAAATGAGGCATTTGTAAAGAACGCGCTCAAGACGAGAGGACTTGATCCTTCAAAGCATATGATCGCAGTAACAAGCGAGACATCGCCTCTTGCAAAGAGCAGCGATTATCTTCAGGCATTTTTCATGGACGATTACATCGGAGGACGTTATTCTTCAACATCTGCAGTGGGCGGAGCAGTTCTCTCGCTTGCGTTTGGTCCTGATGTATTTGCGCGTTTCCTTGACGGAGCCGCAGCAGAGGACAAGACTGCATTGAATGAGGACATCTTACAGAATCCCGCTCTTCTTGACGCTTTGATCGGTGTGTATGAGAGAAATGTCCTGGGATGCGGCACTACAGCGGTGCTCCCTTATTCGCAGGCGCTTTCACGTTTCCCCGCACACCTTCAGCAGCTTGACATGGAATCGAACGGAAAGAGCGTAAACCGCTTCGGCGAGCCTGTTGACTATGTTACCGGTCCCGTTATCTTCGGAGAGCCCGGAACCAACGGCCAGCATTCGTTCTATCAGCTCCTTCACCAGGGCACGGACATCATACCGATGCAGTTCATCGGATTCAAGGACAGCCAGCTCGGCATCGATGTCGACATTCAGGGAAGCACGAGCCAGAAAAAGCTCTGCGCCAACGTTGCTGCTCAGATAATGGCATTTGCCTGCGGAAAGAGTGATGAGAACAAGAACAAGAATTTCAAGGGCAACCGTCCTTCAAGCATCATCGTGGGAGACAGCCTTACTCCCGAGGCTCTCGGAGCACTGCTCTCACACTTTGAGAACAAGGTGATGTTCCAGGGCTTTGTATGGAACCTCAACAGCTTTGACCAGGAAGGCGTTCAGCTCGGAAAAGTCCTTGCGAAAAAGGTGCTTGCGCATGAGACCGACGGTGCGCTAAAGGCATACAGCGATATGTTTGAGATCTGATACGATAGTCTTATGACGTAAAAAACAGCCTGAAGCATGCATAAAGCTTCAGGCTGCTGTTTTTTATTTCTGAAGGATCTTTTTTACAAATGCCGCGCTCCGTTCTTCCTTTGGGTTTGTAAAGAAGAGGGAGGAAGGAGAGTCCTCGACGACTACGCCGTTTTCCATAAAGATCACACGGTCTGCGACTTCTTTTGCAAATTCCATTTCGTGAGTGACGACGACCATAGTGGTGCCTTCTTTGGCAAGGTCACGCATGACTGCGAGTACTTCCGTGGTAAGCTCCGGGTCGAGCGCGCTCGTTGGTTCGTCAAACAATATGACTTCAGGTGAGAGGGCAAGGGCGCGTGCGATCGCCACACGCTGCTGCTGGCCGCCGGAGAGCTCATCGGGATAGAAGTCTGTCCTGTCGGAGAGACCGACCTTCTCGAGCATTCTGGAGGCTATGGCACGTGCTTCGTCTTTTGGTACATGCCTCGGTATGACAAGGCCTTCCATCACGTTCTCGATGGCTGTTTTGTTCCTGAAGAGGTTGAATGACTGAAATACAAAGCCCATGTGCATGCGGAGCTCGTGTATCTGTTTTCTGGACATGCGCCGCATTTCGCCGTCTATACCCGCAAAACTTATGTGGCCTTCATTCGCGTGCGACAGAAAACTTATGCAGCGGAGCAGTGTGGTCTTTCCGGAACCGCTGGGACCGAGGATCGCCACGACGTCACCTTTGTTCACTTCAAGATCTATGCCTTTGAGCACTTCGGTCTTTCCGTAGTGCTTTTTTATGTTAGTCACTTTAAGCAAAGCAGTCCCCTCCTTTTGTTTTTGTTATCGGTGTGTGACTGCCAGACCATTTTGCGCTCGACAATGCGCTGTATCCATGTGAGCACGGTGCAGAAGATGAGATAGATGAAGGCGGCTTCAAGGTACATGGCAAGCGGCTCGTAGGTGCGTGCAGCCACCTGCTGGGCGCGGGTGAAAAGCTCCACGACCGTGATGCTTGCCGCAAGGGACGTATCTTTTACGAGCGAGATGAGATTGTTCCAAAGAGAAGGAAAAGCGACTCGTGCGGCTTGTGGTATGACGATGCGCCTCATGAGCTGTGGATAGGTGAGACCGACAAGGTAGGCGGCCTCAGTCTGTCCCTTTGGCACCGCGAGGATGGCGGCTCTGATGGATTCAGCGTTGTAGGCCGCGAGATTAAGGCCGAAACCTATGATGGCGGCGGGAACGGCTTCGATCACTATCCCTACATAGGGAAGGCCGAAAAATATGATAAAAAGCTGGACGATCACGGGGGTCCCTCGGAAGATCCAGATATAGAACGAAGCAAACTGTTTTAAGCCTTTGATGTTTGCAACCTGCACAACGGCAAGCAGTAAACCCAGAATAACGCTGAGCGCAAAAGCACCCAGCGTTATAGGCATTGTCATTTTAAGTCCTGCTTCAAGCAGCTGCATGAATGAAGTCACAAGGATCCTAAGCAAACGCTCAGACATGATCATACCTCTTTTCAGGATGTCACAGCATTTGTGACATCAGTTGGAACCGGAGATGTCTCCGCCGAAATATTTTTCGGAAAGCTTTTTGAGTGTGCCGTCCGCGCGAAGCTCTTCGATAGCTTTGTTTATGGCTTCTACAAGCGCTTTGTTGTTGTCGCCCTTTACGATGGGGATGGCGATCTTTGATGCTTCTGCGGTCTTGTCGACGATCATTATGTTTTCGTCGGGATGCTCAGCCATGTAGTCGTAAAAAGATGTTTCCGCATTCAGAGTGGCATCGGCGCGGCCGGAAAGGATCATGCTGATGGTCTCGGCAAGGGTGTCGACATTGCTTACTGTTGCGCCGTTTGCCTCAGCGAGATCCGCATAGGTGGAGCCGAGGGAATTGGATGTGGTCTTACCCTTAAGATCCGCAAAGGTCTTTACGGAAGTGTTGTCCTTGGTAACGATGAGCACGGTGCTGTCATATGCGTAAGGTGTGGAAAAATCATATTTCTCAAGGCGCTCGTCTGTGATCTCAACGCCGTTTATGATGAGATCGTATTTGCCGCTGTCAAGACCCACAAAAAGGCCGTCCCATTCACCCTCGATGAACTCTGCGTCAACGCCGAGCTTTTTTGCTATGGCCTGACCAACTTCGGTGTCATATCCTACAAGTGCTCCGGATTCGTCATGATATGTCCAGGGAGCCCACTGGCCCTCCATTGCTATAACGATCTTTCCGTTCTTTTTTACCTGTTCGAGTCTGTCTCCTCCGGACTTGCCGCAGCCTGCGGATAATGTCACAGAGATGAGTACCAGAAGTGCGATGGCTGCTGATAATACTTTCCTCATGATGTATACCTCTTTTCTATGTGTGTGAAAGTTTTTTCATGTCCTACCTTTTCTATAGGAGAACTATGTGATATAATATGCCCATATTACGGACTTGTCAAGAGGAAGTTTGATTGTTAAAATACACACGGGAAAAGGCAGTGAAAAACTGCTCGTTTTGGAGGGTGAAGGATGAAGATTTCCACCAGAGGCCGTTATGCGCTGCAGATGATGGTAGATCTTGCGCAGCATTACGGTGAAAACTGCATTTCGCTTAAGGATATCTGTGAAAGGCAGCACATTTCAAAAAAATATCTTGAACAGATAATCCCGTTTTTGAACAAAGACAGGCTGGTGCTCTCAAATATGGGACACTGCGGCGGTTACAGGCTGTCAAGGCCGCCGGAAGAGATCACCGTGAAGGACATTTTTTTCAGTGCCGAGGGATCTCTCACGCCGATAGCGTGTCTTGACACAAGTCCGAATCAGTGCAGCGAGTGCAACGGGTGCATGATGCTACCCGTATACGAAGGGCTGTATGATGCCATTTCCGAATATCTTGACGGGATAACGTTAAAGGACATCATAGACGGGAATGTGAAAAACGGCAGGTAAAAAACGGCAGGTAAAAAGCGGCAGGTAAAAACGAAAAGCACAAAAATACCGGGAGGAAACGGGTCCTCCCGGCTTGTTTTTTTATGCGGTCTTTCTGTTATCTGAAAGCTTTGATGTACTGATCGAGCGCATCTGCAGCCTTTTCGATGTCTTTTGTCTTGTCGTTGACCTCTTCGATGGTGTTTGCGATGTTCGATACGCTTGCCGAGCACTCTTCGCAGGATGCTGCGTTCTCTTCGGAGATAGCGCCGAGATCGGATACTGCGGAAACGGCGTCAGACTTGGCAACAGTGAGCTGCTTTGTATCCTCGGAGATGAGGGCGATCTGACGAACGGAGGCATCGATCTGATCCTTGAGCTGCTTGAAGGATTCCTGGGTCTTTCTTACCTTCTCCTGCTCGCCTGCGATGATGGCTCTGATCTCCTCCGTAACCTTTGAAGATTCGGCGGAGAGTGCAAGGATATCCTGAACGATGGAGTTGATCTGGTTTACGGAATCGGCGGAGTTTGAAGCAAGTGTTCCGATCTCTCCGGCAACTACCGCGAAGCCTCTTCCTGCCTCACCTGCACGGGCTGCCTCGATGGAAGCGTTCAGTGAAAGGAGTCTGGTCTGGCTTGCGATGCTGGAGATCATATCGGTAGCGGCGGTTACGCGGCTGATGGCTTCTGTGAGCTTATCCATATGTGACGAAATGTTCGTCGCTGCGTCAACTGATTCTTCGGAAGCGTTGTATACGTCGATGATGTCCTTTGCAGATGCATCGGAGATCTTGTTCATCTGATCGGAGGACTCGGAGAGTACGTTTACAGCAGAAGCGATGGACTCGATGCTGTTACCGATGCCGATGATGTTCTCATTGAGATTCTGGATGGTATCCGCAAGTGAAGATGCTGTCTGCGCGAGCTCGCCGACTGTGGTGTCCACAACGCTTGCGCCGCTGGATGCGTCGCTGCAGAGCTCCTTGGTTGTGGTAACGGTATCTCTTAAGTTCTGGGCGCTCATGCGGATATCTCCGACGATCTTGTTAAGGCTGTCTCTGAGTGTAACGTCCGCGGTGATGAGAGCATTGGTCTCGGTGAGCGTGCTCCTTGCATCGATCTCGGTGGTGATGTCACCGTCTGCAAGAAGTTCGGTGGACTTGGTGATCGAAGCGAGAGGTTTGATGACCATTCTTGCAACGAAGAAGATGATCGCACCGAAAATGGCGGCAACGATGACCGAAATGAAGATAAGCTGCTTTAAAAGGTTGCCGAGGTTCTGGCTGATGGCGGAGTCAGGCTTTCCGGCAAATGCCATACCGACAATCTTGTGGTTTTCGTCATAAATCGGTTTATAGCAAACAGTGTATGTTTTTCCGGCAATGACAACACCTTCTCTGAACACTGTCTGGCCGCCCATTACGGCTGCCGTGATGTCATCGGCGGTTGTGGTGTTGAAAGCTCGTTTTCCGGTGCTGCTGTCTATGATAGATGAAAGGTAACGCTTAACCTTTCCGTCATCTTCGAATTTCTTGAAGACGGTCATCTCAACGTCTTCCGATTTGCCGGAATCGATGAAATCACGATCTGAATCGGAAATGCCGTCAACCCCTTTGGCAATCCATTCGGTCCAGTCATAACCAAAATACTGGTTCAGCATATTTGCTGAAGTAGAAAGAAGGCTTTTGTTGCTTTCAAGCAAACTGTTCTTAAACATTGATGCGGTTACAAGGGTTGTGATGACCAGCGTGAGGATCAAAGGCACAAGACCTATGAGAAGCAGCATGGTCAGCATGTTGAGTTTGGCTTTCTTTTTTTCCATAGTGTTTGTCACTCCCGTTCGATTTGTATTTTGTGGTGTCAAAAATATATAGTGTGGCTATTATAACCCTTGCATTTACTGGGTGCAATACTTACAGCGAAGACTTAATTTTCTTTCATTTTTGTTTATTGATTAGGGCATCTTCTTTATATTTTGTTTATAGATAATTTATTTTCATGTCTGCCAATCTTTATTTTTTGGGCCAAAGGGACTATAATTTTCACCAGCGGACATGTGGGATACATGTCCATAAAATTTCTTTCCCGGAGGAGAGTTCCATCATGAACAGAAAGGCTAGAAAAGGCTTTCTTGCGACTCTTCTGACATTGGTGATGCTGATCACGCTGATCCCTTCACCCGTGACTCAGGAGAATGTTGCGAAAGCCGCAACGTCCAACACAGGTGACCTGCACTACAATACAGGCCACAGAGACACCGTTGCGGAGTCGCTCAGCGATGCGGCAACGGCTTATTACAGCGATTTTGCGTATGATTATGCAAAGATCGCATCAGGCGAAGTGAGCGTCAGCGGCAACGATCTCAAGACCGCGCTCAATTCACTCATGCAGACCACACTGACTAATCTTGTTTCTTATTCTTCACTTCCTACCTACTGGGCATATTCCGATGCGGAAGACGGCAAGGCGGGAACCATCTATTTTTATTCCGACGTATCGAATAAGGAATATTCCGCGACACTGAACCGTGAGCATGTATGGCCCAAGAGCCACGGCAGCTTCTATGAGAACAACGGCGGTACGGACCTTCACCATCTGAGACCTGCGGTTGACTATGTCAACAGTTTCAGAGGCAACTGCGCAATGGGTGAGATCGACAACAGCACAGCCGAGACAACAAAATTCGGCGGCAGAGTCGTAGGCTACAGAAAGAACGGTCTTTTCGAGCCCCTTTCCAATGTAAAGGGTGACGTTGCCCGTATCTATCTTTATGTTTATCTGTGCTGGAACCAGCCCAATCTCTTCTTTGATGTTGCTTCCGACAAGCTTCCCGCGCTTGAGAATACCAGCAGCAGCAACAAGAACGACGGCTACAAGGTAATGGACAGCATCGAGACGCTCCTTAAGTGGAACTATGAGGATCCCGTTGATACATGGGAAATGGAGCAGAACGATATCATCGAGCTTGTTCAGGGTAACAGAAACGTATTCATCGATTATCCTGAATATGCATGGCTCATCTTTGGAGAGGAAGTTCCCGAAGGCATCGTTTCTCCTGCTTCCGGAAATACCGTTCTCGGAACCTATGATCCCGGCGATCTTTCTCATCTTTACACCGATGCTGCGGACCAGATCGATGAGACAGAGCTCGTTCCCATTTCCGAGGCTACTGAGGCTCAGTCGGGTTCCATCGTTACCGTTCAGGGTCAGATCGAATATCTTTTCGGTGCCGGAGACAGCGTTGATTCAGCGATCATCCGCGATGAAAACGGTGACACGATCCAGCTCTATTTCTTAGGAAAAGTATTTAACTACGAAGTCGGCGATATAATCATGCTCAGAGGCGCAACTGCGGTTTACCATGGGGTTACCCAGATTGGCGGCTTTGTTTCCAAGCTTGTTTCAAAGGCAGAGGACAATGCGCCTGTTGCTGAGCCTGTTGAGGTTTCTCTTGCTGAGCTTAATGAGAATACCGATAATTATGTTTCGCAGCTTGTTACCGTAAAGAACGTTGTTCTTGGTGCTTATGATTCCGCAACAAAGTGCATTGAGATCACCCAGGCATCGGATGACGAAGCGGGAACACTCAGCATCCTTGAGACCAGAGCACTTGGGGCAACGGATACCAAGTCCGGTGAAGTTACCAAGCTCTATCTCTATCAGCCCGCTTCTTATCCCGAAGGCATTGCAAGGACCGATACGGTAGATATCATCGGCGTTGCAACAAAGCGCGACGATGTGGCACAGATCCGTGTAGGTAAGAGCGAAGACTTCATCCTTGTTAAAAAAGGTGAAGGATTCAATTTTGACTTAACTACCGAGGAAGGCATCCTTGACGCCGCATTCTCTCTCGGAGAGGATGAAAATCTCGGTCAGAACGTATCCCTTACAGGTACCGTTTCGAGTATTGTTACGGCATATTCTTCACAGTATGACAATATCACCGTAAACCTCGCCGTAGGCGGAAGAACTATTCAGTGCTTCAGGCTCAAAGGCGGTGAGACTCTTAATGTCAATGATGAGATCACAGTTACCGGTCTCATTAAGAACTATAAGGGTACCGTGGAATTTGATGCCGGTTGCACCTATGTCCTCGTAGGTGGTTCGACTGTTACATCAACCCCCACACCTGTTCCCACACAGGGCCCCGAACTTACCACTGAGGAAGAAATCCTTGCGGCAGCATTTGCGCTCGGCGCAGATGAGTCGCTTGGCCAGGCGGTCACCCTCACCGGTGAGATCACATCGATCAAGACTGCTTACAACAGCCAGTATAACAATGTATCCGTTATCATCAAAGTAGCCGATAAGGAATTATTGTGCTACAGACTTGTCGGAGGCTCTGAGCTCAAAGTCGGTGATGTTATAACTGTTACAGGAGACATCGTCAATTACAAGGGAAATACCGTTGAGTTTGTTGAAGGCAGCACATATGCCCTCGGGGCAGTAACGCCTGTTCCCTCCCAGACTGTGACTCCTACCACAGAACCCACTCAGACAACCACACCTACACAGGCACCTGTGGACGGAGTGAGATATTATGTCTCCCCTGAAGAGGATGCAACACTTGACGCAGCATTTGCACTTGAAACAGGTAAGGCTCTTGACGGTACATACACACTTAATGGTGTTGTAAGTGAGATCGTTACACCTTATGACAGCGGCTATGGCAATATCACAGTAACGCTCAAGGTCGGAGACAGATTTATCCAGTGCTTCAGACTTGTGGGCGGTGAAAATCTCGCTGTCGGCGATCTTATCTCCGTTACCGGTAAGATCAAGAACTACAAAGGAACAGTCGAGTTTGACGCAAAGTGCACTTATGTACTCTGCACCACAGAAGACAGATATGAAAAGATCGAGTCCGCAGCTCAGCTTACGGACGGAAGATATGTGCTTTACGGCACCAGCGGCGAATATGCGGGTGCTCTCGGAAATACCGTAAAATCAGGCTTTGCCGGACTTGTAAACATCGTTCCCGAAAACGGCGCGTTCATCAATCCTGATGCCGCAGCAGTTTGGAAGATCGAAAAGGTTACCGGTGAAAACGGTGAATATTTCACGCTTTTCAACGAAGCTGAAGGAAAGTATCTTGTGGTCAATGCCGACAAGACCGCAGGCTTCGCACTTGCTGACGATGCAACCTTAGGTTTTACCGCATCCGCACTTGACACCGAGGACAACATCTTCCTTCAGACGACAATGTCCAACAATAGCAGGGGCATCGCCATCTACCAGAAGGACTTCAGAGCTTACAAGTCGGCGAATATCCTCACCAACAAGAGTGCTCTGAACCTTTATGCATATGCATTTACCGTACTTGTTCCCAGTGAAGCTCCTCAGCCCACCGTGACACCTACGGAAGCACCCAAGAACATTTTCAACAAGATCACTACCATTGAAGAGATCGGAGAAGAAGGAAAGTTCGTTCTTTACGGCATCAACGGTGAATACACCGGTGCGCTCGGAAATACTCTTAAGAGCGGTAAGGTAGAGGCCGTTGCGGTTGCCATCGGCGAGGACGGCACCATCTCCACAGAAGACGGAAATGTTATCTGGACATTAAAGCTTGTTACCGAAGGAGAGGCTTCTTTCTACACACTGTACAATGAAGCTGCTTCCAAGTATCTTGTGATCACAAAGCCCGAAAAGGCATCGACCGCAGATTTTGCTCTCAGTGACACACCTGATTTCGGCTACACCGTAACTGTTGACGAAGAGGGTAACTTCTGGTTTGTTACCACAAGCGGCACGGGAAGAGGCATCGCGCTTTATCAGAGCGATTTCAGGACCTATGCAAACAAGAATACGCTGAACCTTTACAAGCTTGCCGGCGCGACACCTGTTCCCACGGAAACTCCCACTCCTTCGCCTGTGCCTACCGAGGAGGCAAAGGGCGCATTTGTTCAGATCACGACTGCAGAAGAGATCGGCGAAGAGGGCAGGTTCATCCTTTACGGTATCAACGGGGAATACAAGCTTGCACTTGGAAATACCTATGCAAAGAACAACGGTCAGATGGCAGGCGTTGAGCTTACCTTCAATGAAGACGGCACCATCACGACCGAAGATGAGAACATCATCTGGACTTTGACACATATTTCCGGAACCGATGTTGACGGAAACGAGATCTCTTATTACACGCTTTACAACGAAGCTGTTGCGAAGTATCTTGTGATCAAGGCAACCGGTGGGGTCAAGTCTTTCGAACTCAGCGACACACCTACATTCGGCTATACTGCAAGCGTTGATGAGAACGGAAACTTCTTCCTTGTTTCGACAAGCGGAAGCAACAGAGGCATCAGCATCTACCAGGCAGATTTCAGACCTTACCTGGCTAATGACGCGAAAGTGCTCAATCTCTACAAGTATGTAGAGCCCGAAAAACCTCAGAACCTTGTAAAGGGCATCACACAAGTAACAGATGCTGAGCTCGCGGACGGAGAATATGTTCTCTTTGGCATAAACGGTGAAAACAGCGGCGCTCTCGGAAATACCTTAAAGAGCGGCAGAGCAAATGCTGTTGCTGTTGAACTCACAGAGGGCATGATCGTGGATCCTTCCGAGGATATCATTTGGAAGCTTGAAAAGGTTTCGTCCGAGAATGCTGTATATTACACACTTTTCAACGAAGCTGTCGCGAAGTATCTTGTGATCAATGCTTCAAAGAATACAGCCGCATTTGAACTGAGTGATAACGCAGCATACGGCTACACAGTTACAGTTGATGAGAATGGCAGTTACGTTCTTGCTACCACGAGCGGTACCGGCAGGATCATCACTCTCTATGAGAATGATTTCCGTACTTATGCCGCAAGCAATGCAAAGACATTGAATCTCTATAAGTTCACCGCTATGGTAACACCTGTTCCCACTGTTGAGCCTACAGCTACACCTACCGTGACTCCTACAGCGACGAACACACCTACGCCTACGGCAACCAACACACCTACGCCTACGGCAACAAATACACCTACGCCTACGGCAACCAATACACCTACTCCTACGGCCACCAACACACCTACGCCTACGGCAACGAATACACCTACGCCTACGGCAACCAACACACCTACTCCTACAGCAACCAATACTCCTACGCCTACGGCTACGAACACACCTACTCCCAAGCCTACAGCCACAAATACGCCTACTCCCAGACCGACCAATATACCCAGACCGACACCCGGAGCTACGTATGAAGAAGTCGTGGAATATGTTGCACAGGAGATAAGCAATTTCCTGAACTGGATACTAAAGAATATTTTCGGGCCTTTCCTTTCGCCCAGAGGCTATTCGAACAGCAGGACCTATTATTACTACAACGGTAATTACTACATTTACGATCCATATTCAGGACGCTTTACACTTTTAAGATGAGATGATATAATCCTCCACGTATAGACTTACGTGGAGGGTTTTTTATGGAAAAGGACAGGAGCGATGCCCTGTGCGAACTGTTTTCAAAGGACAGATTCGCCGCCATGTGCGGGATTCAGATAGATACGATAGAAGACGGGCTTACACGCTGCTCGATGGAGATCACCGAGAATCACAAGAATGCGATGGGAAGACCTATGGGCGGTGCCATTTTCACACTCGCCGATTTCACCTGTGGCCTCCTTTCAAACTCCGGCGGAAGGTCTACCGTATCACTTGAGTCACATATCGCTTTTCTCGGCGTCGCAAAAGGAACAAAGCTCATCGCCGAGGCAAAGACCGTAAAAGAAGGCCATACGACATCATTCTATGAAGTTAACGTTACCGATGAACTGGGAAATAAAGTGGCCTTTATGACCGGAAGCGGGTTTGCGCTTGGAAATTAGACGTCATATCTTTGGGAGCAAAAGATGAAATATTTCAGCAGGATCGTGAGATCCGCGTTGCCTGTGATCCTCTTGTGTTTAATTGCAGGCTGCGCTTCTAAAACCAATTCCGGAGGGACCGGGACATATACATGGGTGACAAAGCCTGCGGCCGTTCCTTATGAGGGAACGCCAAAGGTAGCCACTGCCACGCCCGGAGGTCCCTATCCTTCAGCGACTGAGGCACCTGTTACACCGACTCCCACACCCACGATGAAGGTGTACGGACCTATCGAAAAGGAGCGTTACGGCATTCGCATTGATCTTGACGGTGAGGATTACGAAGAAGCAAAAAAATATTCCATCGTCGTGATAGATGCCGAAAAGTTCACATGGGAGCAGATAAGAGAGATCAAAAAGGAAGGCGTGACCGTCTATTCATATCTGGACATCGGGGCGCTCGAGGAATTCCGCGATTATTACAAGGATTACAAGAAATATGCCCTCGATCCCTGCGAAGACAGTGATAACATCTACTGGATGGATGTCACGCAGCCGGAATGGAAAAAACACCTGCTCGACAAAGCCTGGAGCTTCAAGCGCCGCGGCGTTGACGGCTATTTTGTCGACAACGTCGATGTATATTCAAAATACAAAAGCGATAAAGCTTACAATGCGATAGAGGATATACTCACAAGACTCAGACGTACCGGAGAGGATGTCGTTGTAAACGGTGGGGACGAGTTTGTTACGGAATATATCTTTAAAAACAGCTCCGTGAGCTATATCCTAAGCGGCGTCAACCGCGAATGCGTTTTTACCGTGCCCGACCTCAAAAAAGGCACATCCGATGTGACATCCGAAGAAGATCATAAACGCGCGATGTTTTACCTCCGCCTTGTGGACGAATTTGGAGCAAAGGTATATCTCACCGAGTTTACCACGGACGAAAAGATCATTGACAAGATCAAAGAGGCATGTGAACCGAAAGCATGGTGTTATTATCTGATCGATCCGGCAACGACCAAACAATAACGGAAAGGAAATAAATGGAACAATACAGTGTAACCGGAATGAGCTGCGCAGCATGCCAGGCAAGAGTGGAAAAAGCCGTTTCCGCCGTGCCCGGAGTGACGAGCTGCGCCGTGAGCCTGCTGACAAACAGCATGGGCGTGGAAGGAAACGCGGACCCGTCTGCCGTGATCAAGGCAGTTACTTCCGCGGGGTACGGAGCAAAACTGAAAACAGGCGGAGATCGTGAAAAAGGTGCCGGTGCGGGTGCTGACGATGACCTTCTGAAAGACACTCAAACACCTGCGATCAGACGACGTCTGGTCGCTTCGCTGATTTTTCTGCTTCCCCTCATGTATGTCTCAATGGGACATATGATGTGGGACTGGCCGCTTCCCGGGTTCCTCAAAGGAAACCATGTCGCGATGGGCTTATATGAACTTGTCCTGTCAGCGATCATAATGGTGATAAACCAGAAGTTCTTTATCTCTGGCTTCAGAAGCCTCATAAACCGCGCTCCGAACATGGACACACTTGTCGCGATGGGCTCGGGAGTGTCTTTCGGATACAGCGTGGTAGTACTCTTCATGATGTCGGCCGCAGTGGTCAACGGAAACGATGCCCTTGTCATGAAATATATGGACGAAATGTACTTTGAGTCCGCAGCCATGATACTTGCGCTGATAACCGTCGGCAAAATGCTCGAAGCCATGAGCAAAGGAAGGACCACGGATGCGCTGAAAGGCCTGATGCGCCTGGCTCCAAAGACGGCGGTCCTGATAGTCGACGGGAATGAGGTGGAAACACCTGTCGAAAATGTTAATCCCAAGGATATTTTCGCAGTAAAGCCGGGAGAGAGCATACCGGTGGACGGTACGGTGATCTCGGGAAATTCAGCTGTGGACGAATCCGCACTTACGGGTGAGAGCGTTCCTGTGGACAAAGCCGCGGGGGACAAAGTGTTTGCGGGCACGATGAACACATCGGGCTATGTTGTCTGTGAGGCCGTGCATGTGGGACATGACACGACGCTTTCACAGATCATCCGCATGGTGAGCGATGCCGCGGCTACAAAGGCGCCGATAGCAAAGACGGCGGACAAGGTTTCAGGGATCTTTGTTCCTGCAGTGCTCGGGATAGCGCTTGTTACTTTCATCATCTGGATGCTTCTTGGCGAAAATGTCTCATTTTCGCTCGCAAGAGCCATCTCAGTGCTTGTGATAAGCTGCCCTTGCGCTCTGGGACTTGCAACACCCGTAGCTATAATGGTCGGTAACGGCAAAGGTGCAAAGAACGGCATTCTCTTTAAGACCGCGGTCTCTCTTGAGCAGGCGGGAAAAACGGATATCGTCGTGCTTGACAAGACAGGCACCATCACAAAAGGCGAGCCGACCGTGACCGACATAGTCACAGCTCCCGGCGTATCCGAAAAAGAACTGCTTTCCTACGCCTTCTTGCTTGAAGAAAAAAGCGAACATCCCCTTTCAAAGGCGGTTGTCGAATATGTGAAAAACATGGGAGCAGATCTCCCGGTAAACTCGGAGCTTGCAGGATTTAATGCGGTCCCGGGAAGCGGACTTACAGGCACGGTCAACGGAAAAGAACTTGCCGGCGGAAATCTTGGGTTTGTCTCGGAAAAATGCACTGTTCCCGAGGATATCGTAAGATCCGCGGAAGAGCTTTCGGATCACGGAAAAACGCCGCTCATGTTTTCCTTTGACGGCAGGCTTTTGGGACTTATCGCAGTTTCGGATGTCATTAAACCCGACAGCCAAAAGGCTGTTCAGGAACTTAAAAATATGGGCATCCATGTCGTGATGCTCACAGGCGATAACGAGCGTACTGCCCGCTACATTGGCGAAAAGGCCGGCGTTGACGAGATCGTCGCGGGAGTGATGCCCGCAGGAAAAGAAGATGTCGTGCGCCGTCTTAAGCGCTTTGGAGCTGTTACCATGGTGGGAGACGGGATAAACGACTCCCCTGCGCTCACCCTGGCTGACACAGGAATGGCCATCGGAGCAGGCACAGATGTGGCTATCGATGCCGCTGACGTTGTCCTTATGAACAGTACGCTTTCCGATGTGACCGCAGCCATACGCCTCAGCCGCGCAACGCTTACAAATATCCACGAAAATCTGTTCTGGGCTTTCTTTTACAATGTGCTCTGCATACCCCTTGCTGCGGGAGCATATATAAAACTTTTCGGCTGGGCACTGAATCCGTTGATCGGAGCCGCGGCCATGAGTCTTTCAAGCTTTTTTGTGATCACAAATGCGCTGAGACTTAATCTTTTTGATCCGCACAAGTCTTCAAAGGACCGCAGGAAAAAGGGCGCCCTTGATGGCACCCCCTTACTTACCGCGGGAGACAAACGATACAACATCAGGATAAAAGGGATGATGTGTGAGCACTGCGAGCATCATGTGAGCACTGCGCTCTCGGCTCTGCCGGGCGCGGTATCGGCCTCGGCGTCTCATGAAAAAGGCACCGCAACACTTGACGCATCGGAAGAGATCCCCGAATCCTTGGTAAAACAGGCCGTTGAAAAAGCGGGGTACAAGTTTGTCTCGATGAAACTTATAAAATGAGGGAGGAATGAAAACATGGATTTTTGCGAAGATGTGAAATATGTCGGTGTGAACGATTTTAAGGTCGACCTGTTCGAGGGGCAGTTTGGCGTCCCCGACGGTATGAGCTACAATTCCTATGTTATCACGGACGAAAAAACAGCCGTGATGGACAGTGTGGATGCGGGATTCAGTGAGGAATGGATCGAAAACATAAAAAAAGAGCTTTCCGGGAAAGCACCCGATTACCTTGTGGTATCACATATGGAGCCTGACCATTCGGGAAGCATTGTGAGGTTTATGGCTGAGTATCCTGCCGCGGTGATAGTCGCAAGCGCAAAGGCGTTTGCCTTTATGAAACAGTTTTACGGACATGAATATGAGGACAGAAGGATAGTATCGGCCGAGGGTCAGGAACTAAGGCTCGGAAAGCATGTCTTAAAGTTTGTAGCGGCTTCCATGGTGCACTGGCCTGAGGTCATGATGAGCTATGATGAGACTTCAAAAGTGTTTTTTTCCGCGGATGCGTTCGGTAAATTCGGCGCTGTAAGACAGGACGCGGGAGAATGGGACTGTGAAGCAAGAAGATATTATTTCGGCATAGTGGGAAAATACGGCGCTATGGTACAGGCGCTGTTAAAGAAGCTTTCAGGCCTTGAGATCAGAGCGATATGCCCTCTGCACGGCCCTGTGCTCTCAGAGGACATCGGAAGATATGTCGGTCTGTATGATACCTGGTCCTCCTACAGACCTGAAGAAAAGGGCGTCCTGATCGCGTTCACATCGGTCTACGGAAACACGGAAAAGGCAGTAAAGGTGCTTGCGGACGAGCTCAAAGCCCGCGGGATAAAGACCATCGTCACCGACCTTGCGAGGGACGATATGGCAGAAGCTGTGGAAGACGCATTCCGCTATGACAGGATAGTGCTTGCGACCACAACGTACAACGGCGGTATATTCCCGGCGATGCACTCCTTCATAGAGGCGCTTACGGAGAGAGGCTACCAGAACCGCACCATTGCGATGATCGAAAACGGCACATGGGCGGCACAGGCAGCCAAGGGCATGAGAAGCCTGCTTGAAAACAGCAAAAACATCACCTTTGCGGAGCCTGTGGTCTCACTCAAGTCCGCACTCACGGAAAACGATGTCCTGACCATCAAAAAGCTTGCGGACGCGCTTAATGTATAAGGGCTACGGCCACAGAAAGAGCTGTGAACGGAGCAGTGCTTCAAACACTGTCATCGCATCCTTTGTCACAGCCTTTTCGTCCATTCCCAGAGAATAACTTTCGTTGATCATACTCCACAGACCGTTGCACAGCAGTGCGGCGGTCTGTTTTACGTGGAAACGGGTCTTCAGCGCGGTGTGTCTCTCCAGATATGACACGGTGCTCCTGAAAATGCGCTGCGAGAACGCGCTGTAAAGGTAAGGATTTGTGGACGGCGTTGCATATCTGAAAAAATCAAGGTTGTTGTGATAAAGGTTCAGAATGCAGACCATAAGGTTCAGATAGCCCCCGAGAGGCGATGTCTGCTCTTTTTTCATGAGCTCGTGGTAGTCATCGTCGGCCTCTTTGTTGTACAGCTCCATCATTTCCTCGACCAGCTGGTATTTGTCGTCGTAATAGTTGTAAAACGTGATGCGGCTGATCTCCCCGACTTCGCATATCTCGGTCACTGTTATCTTTTCAAACGGTTCCTTTTTCAAAAGAGAGATAAAGGCATTTCTTATCGTTCTTTTTGTCTTGATTATCCTTTTGTCTTCCATTTCTGTCTCCGTGTCTTTTTTTTCTTACGTTTTTGCGCTTTTTGTAAGTTAACTTACAGTTGTAATGCCGCTGATATTGTCAAATTGCGCATTACGTGGTATTTTTTACATCTGTAAGTTATTTAACATCTGTAAGAAATTATACAACACGTTTGCTAAAAAGGAAAGACGGAAAAGCGATTTTTGGAGGAACAAATGTCATACGTGATCTCGACCGATACATCGGCAAATCTGCCGGATGCAATGATAGAACAGAACGACCTCGTGCTCATACCTTTCTCATACATCGAAAACGGAGAGGAAAAGCAGTGCCTGAAGCTTGAGGAATTTGACGCGGAAAGTTATTACAGATCGATAAGAGGAAAGGTGCCGCACACGTCGATGATCAATATCGACCAGTATCTGAATGCCTGGGAACCGCTCCTGAAGGAAGGAAAGGACGTGCTGCACATAAGCATGTCTTCAGGGATAAGCGGGGCCTACAATGCGTCTGTTGCGGCAGCGGAGCAGCTTTATGAGACCTATCCCGAACGCACCATTATCACAGTCGATACACGTGCGGCCTCTCTCGGAGAGGGGCTTCAGGTGCTCAAGGCCTGCGAGATGAAAAAGAGCGGCGCGTCGATAGAAGAGGTGGAAAAATATCTGCTTGCACTCAGGACGCACATGAAACAGATATTTACGGTGGACGACCTTATGCACTTAAAGCGCGGAGGCAGGCTTTCCGGCGGCATAGCGCTCCTCGGAACGGTGCTCCACATAAAGCCCGTGCTTATCGGAAACGAGCTCGGACAGATCATCGCGGTAGACAAGGTGAGAGGAAAAAAAGCAGCTCTTACCGAGCTCTTTAAAGATTACGAGAAGAAGGTCGCGGATCCTGCAAAGGACCTTGTGGGCATTGCCCATTGCGGATGCTTTGCAGATGCGAAAGCGCTTTCCGACGATATCCAGAAATGCCATCCCGAGCAGCAGGTACTGATCGTGGATTATGAACCTGTGACCGGCTGCCATGTCGGCCCGGGCGCGGTCGCGCTTTTCTTTTTCCGCGATATCGCAAAGGAAACCGAAGTGCATAAATAATGACTTGCCAATGTAGTGCAGATAGTGCTATACTTTCATCATAAACCCATTGTCCCATGGGGACGGAAAGGATGAAAGAAATGAGAAAACTCTGCAGATTCCTTGGAACGGTAATATCCCTCTCCGCAATAGCATACACGGCATATTCGCTTTATGAAAAATACGGCGCAAAAAAAGAAGACGATGATGACGAAGATTTCGATGACTTCTTTGAGGACGCTTCGTTCAAAGAAGGAAAGGGCGAAAAGAGAGAATATGTGACCATCGACATCGACAAGGACGAAAACAAAGACTGATAGCTTAAAGACAAAATCCCCACCCTGCAGGGTGGGGATTTTTAGATGCGTCCGTATCAGAGCGCCGAGATCTCTTCATGGAGTCTTGCAAGATCTTCACGGATGGAAAGATGCTGAGGGCACTGCTCCTCACATGCGCCGCATCTTAAGCACATGTCCGCGCGCTCCGAAGGCTGTATGCGCTCGAAATATTCATGCTTTGCGGCATCCGCGTTGGAATACATCCCGTATTTGTTCCACATGCGGAACATCCTGGGGATATCGAGTCCGCCCGGACAGGGCATGCAATAGCGGCATCCCGTGCAGCCGTTGCGCTTTCTGGAATTTACCACTTCCACAAGCTTCTCCACGGTCTCGAGTTCTTTTTCGCTTAAAACAGCGAAATTGTTCATCGTGTAAAGATTGTCCTTTACCTGATCCGGCTCTGACATTCCGCTGAGGATCACCTTGATCTGCGGCTTTGAGCCGAGCCATCTGAAGCCCCACGAAGCGATGGAACGGTCAGGACATACATCCTTGAACAAGGCTTCGACTTCGGGTGCATATGCCGCCATCTCGCCGCCGTGGAGCGGTTCCATGATGACGATGGGAACGTTCAGCTTTTCGCAGAGAGCATATCCGCGGTCTCCGGGATCGGCCTTTGTGTCCATGTAATTGTACTGGATCTGGCAGAAATCCCAGTCACGGTAGGTGAGTATCTTTTCAAAAGTAGCATAATCGTCGTGGAACGAAAAACCAAGATATCTGATCTTTCCTTCTTTTTTGAGGCTCTCGGCATATTCAATGACACCGAGATCCACAAGACTTTGGAAGCGTGCCTTGTCAAGCGCGTGGAGCAGATAAAAATCCACATGATCCGTTCTCAAGTGTTCAAGCTGGGTCGCAAAGATCCTCTTGGCATCATCGAGCGAATGCACCTCCCACGGCGGGAGCTTTGTTGCCAGATAGAAGGAATCCCTGGGGTATTTGCTCATCACTTTTCCGAGGAAAGGCTCGCTTTTTCCGCTGTGATAAGGCCATGCCGTGTCAAAATAGGTGATTCCCGCGCGATAAGCCTCGTCAAGCATCGCCTCGGCTTTTACCTCATCGATCTCCCCATCCTTAGTGGGAAATCTCATACATCCGAAACCAAGAAGAGAGGTTTCGATGCCAAGTTTTTCAAGTTTTCTTTTTTCCATTGGCGTTCTCCTGTTCAGCAGGTGTGTCGACATCCTGATATGTTGTGATACAGATTATAGCCGCACGCACGAGGTTTTGCAAGGGGTTGAAAATGCGGAATATTTAATTGTATTTGTATTGACTTATCTTTTTGGTTTTTTTATGATATGATAGTAACCGGAGGCTTGTATGAAATATAAGAATCACCCAGGAATAAAGGAGAATATCATGTATCTGGCAAAAGGATCACGTTACGAAGATATGAAATATAACCGTTGCGGAGCGAGCGGCCTGAAGCTTCCCGAGGTTTCTCTCGGATTTTGGCACAATTTCGGAGACACCGCAAATATGCAAAATATGTCCGAAATGTGCCGCACGGCGTTTGACATGGGTATCACCCATTTTGACCTTGCAAACAACTATGGCCCTGCGGAAGGCGCAGCAGAGGAAAATTTCGGAAAGATACTTGAAAAAGACCTCGGCAGATACCGCGATGAGCTCGTGATATCCACAAAAGCGGGCTATTATATGTGGCCCGGCCCTTACGGCGATCACGGCAGCAGAAAGTATCTCATCGCAAGTCTCGACCAGAGCCTGAAGCGCATGGGACTTGACTATGTCGATATCTACTATCATCACCGTCCCGATCCCGAGACACCGCTCGAAGAGACCTGCGGAGCGCTCGACGACATCGTACGATCAGGAAAGGCTCTGTATGTCGGCATTTCCAACTACAACAAAGAGCAGACCGAAGCCGCGCAGAAGATATTCAAAAAGCTCGGAACGCCTTTTATCATCAATCAGAGCAGATACTCCATCTTTGACAGGAGCATTGAGAAGAACGGACTTAAGGACTATGCCTACAAGAACGGCGTGGGTGTCATCACCTTCTGCCCGCTCGCCCAGGGTCTCCTTACAGGAAAGTATCTGAACGGCATTCCGGAAGATTCCCGCGTTAAGACTGACGGCAGATTCCTCCATGAGGCCGACATCAACGAAAAGACCATAGCGCGCATCAGAGCTCTCAATGACATCGCTCAGAAGCGCGGACAGACCCTTGCCCAGATGGCTCTCGCATGGATACTCCGCGACGGCGATATCACATCGGTGCTTATCGGCGCTTCAAGAGCGGCACAGATCGCAGAGAACATCGAGGCAGTAAAGAACACCGAGTTTTCAGCGGAAGAGCGCGCCGCAATAGACAGTATATGATCACGGAGGCAACGTATGGCTGACAGAAAAAGCACATTCAAGCTTGACACGGTGACCTTTGAGGACGAACCGGATGTCATATATGATGTATTGTCCATCTTTCCCGTAAACATCGACAATACCGGGGACAGGATGTATGCGGCGCTTCTTAAGCGTGATGCGGACGACGATGACGACGTCCTTCTTTACCGTGCCGACGTTACGGATCCCGACAATGTACAGATCACACCCATTGAAGACGATGACGAGTTTGAGATAGTCTCGGACGCCTTTGACGAACTCCTTGACGAACAGGAGTTTGACGAGATGTTTGACGGCTTTGACGACGAAGAGTTCATGGAAATGGATGACGAAGAGGAAGATTGAAAGTAAGGAAAGGCGAGACTGCCATGATCAAAAATGTGATCTTTGATATCGGAAATGTCCTTGGACATTTTTGCTGGGAAGAAGTCCTTAAGACAAAAATGGGACTTTCCAAAGAGGCCTTTGACGCAGTCGCCGCCGCAACCGTTAAAAGCAAATGGTGGAACGAGTTTGACAGGAGCCTTGTTCCGGACGACGAGATCATGGAAAACTGCATAAAGCTTAACCCTGCCTACGAAAAAGAGATCAGGGATTTTTTCGGTCGCGTCGGCGAGGTGGTCGTGGATTATGACTATTCCTCGGACTGGATCAGAGAACTTAAAGCCGCGGGGCTTAAAGTATATATCCTGTCAAATTATGCCCGCACCACATTTTACCGCACCCATGAAAAAGGAGCGCTGAAGTTTCTTGATATTGTGGACGGCAGAGTCATTTCGTTTGAAGTATTCCAGCTGAAGCCCGATCCCGAGATATATGAGACTTTGCTTAAGAAGTATGCGCTCGATCCCACGGAGTGCGTTTTTATCGATGACAGGGCCGAGAATATCGAAACGGCCCGAAAGCTCGGAATGAAGGGCATAGTTTTTACCGACTACGAAACAGGCCGAAAGGAACTGGAAGGGTATCTGAATTGAGCAGGAACACGAGAAACATCTGCATATTTGCCGCAGTGGTCGTTCTGGCCATTCTTTTTGCTGCCTGCGGAACGAGGAAATACCCTACACTTCCAAAGATCACTGCGACTCCTACGGTAAAGATAGTCAACATACACTCGCAGCACAATACCCCCACCCCTACGTTCACCCCGACCCCCGAAGGACAGGGAAGCGGCAGTGGGGGCGAAGGCTCCGGGCTGGTGCCAATAGACGAGCTGTTCCCGGGACACGGCGAAGGAGACGCCACTCCTACTCCCGCGGCCACAAAAAAGCCGGAAAAAACAGGCAGCCCGTCCAAGACAAAGACTCCGACTCCGACAAAGAAACCCTCGACGACTCCAAAGCCGACAAATACGCCAAGGCCCACAAAGCCTTCGCGTCCTACGCTGACGCCTACAAATACACCTGCGGCATCGCCCACGCCGGGCACCTTTGTGGTGATCTTCATCACCGGCACGCCGACGCCGTCTCCTACAGTGAAACCCACCGCAACGCCGAAGCCCACTGCGACCTCATCACCCACACCTACAGCGACTTTGTCACCGACTCCGACGTTCACTCCCACACCCACACGTGATCCGAACGCGTCGCCAACGCCTACATCGTCACCGACACCTACGCCTACGAATACCGCGACGCCTACACCCACAAATATCGCCATAGATCCGACGCATTTCCCGGATGCTGCTTTCAGGGAGTACGTTACAAGCGAACTTGACCCGAATCATGACGGACAGCTCACGCACAGGGAACTGGCCGGGATAACCGCGATCGATGTGGGTACAAAGAATATCGAAGACCTGACAGGGTTGTCTTATTTTACAGAGATCACATCACTGCAATGTCAGAACAACCGGCTGACCGACCTTGATCTTACAGGGATCACAAAGCTTACGGAACTGACCTGCGCGAACAACCGGCTGGCAACGCTTGACGTGAGGGGACTTGCCGCGCTTCAGACCTTTGACTGCAGTTTCAACCAGTTTGAACAGATAGACGTGAGTCAGAACAATGCTCTCACGACCTTCAACTGCAGCGACTGCATGTTGACAGCGCTTGACGTAACGCATAACAGCCATCTGCGAAGCCTTGACTGCCACAACAACCGGCTCACGGAACTGAACCTTTTGAGCAGTGGCTCGCTCACAACGCTCAACTCCACAGGAAACCTGATCACTATCCTCGATATCTCAAGATGTCCGCTGCTTTCCAACTGTTCTGCGGATCCGGGCGTCGATATCATACGGTGACCTGCCATGGGAAGCAACATAGAATCCATCGTTTCCGTGCGTAACCTTGTCGAGTTTATCTTAAGGTCCGGAGATATTGACAATACCACGGCTCACGCCGATACGGACGCGATGCAGGAAGGCGCGCGCATTCACAGAAAGCTGCAAAAAGCCGCTCCTGTGGGCTACAGGGCCGAAGTGCCGTTAAAGACGGTGATCGTCCTCGAAAGAGGAGAGGACAGCATTGCACTCACTGTAGACGGCAGAGCGGACGGTATTCTCACAGAAGAAAAAAACGGCATTCAGAGCATCACTATAGATGAGATAAAGAGCACATATCTGTCTCTTGAACGTATAGAGGCGCCCGTGCCTGTCCATGAGGCGCAGGCAAAATGCTATGCCGCGATCTACGGCTCGGACGAGGGATTGACGGATATCACGGTGCAGCTCACATACTGCAATATTGACACCGAACAGGTGAAACAGTTCGCAACGGCATATACCGTGAAGGAACTGAAAGACTGGTTCGATTCCGTTGTGAATGCCTATTCCGTATGGCTTTTCTGGGAACTCGACTGGAAAAGGAAGCGCGACGCATCGATAAAAGAACTGACATTTCCCTATTCCTACAGACCGGGACAACGCGAACTCGTCGGAAACGTATACAAGAGCATTTCACGGGGACGTAAGCTTTTCATCGAAGCCCCCACGGGTGTCGGAAAGACCATTTCCACGGTGTTTCCCGCAGTGTGGACGGTGGGTGAAGGCAAAGCCTCAAAGATCTTTTATCTGACCGCAAAGACCATAGCGCGCACCGTGGCGGAGGACACGTTCTCACTGCTCTCTGCAAACGGGCTCAAATTCCGCTTTGTGACGATAACGTCCAGAGAAAAAAGCTGCGTACTCGAAAAACCACAGTGCAATCCAAAGGAATGTCCCCGCGCAAAGGGGCATTTCGACAGGGTGAACGATTGTGTGTTCGATCTTTTGCAAAATGAAGAGAATATAGACAGAGAAAAGATATTTTTTTATGCCGAAAAGCATAACGTCTGCCCCTTCGAGATGTGCCTTGACGTGTCGACATGGGCTGACGGTATCATCTGCGATTACAACTATGCTTTCGATCCCAGGGCGAGCCTCAAGCGCTATTTTTCAGAGGACGTGAAAAATGACTATATCTTCCTGATAGATGAGGCGCACAACCTCCTTGAGCGCTCCAGAGAAATGTATTCCGCGGAGCTTGTTAAAGAAGATCTACTCATGGCAAAACGTGTCCTCACGGGAAGGAGCAAAAAGCTTGAAAGGCATCTTGACGCCTGCAACAAAGCTTTGCTTGCCATGAAACGCGAGTGCGAGGATTTTCAGGTATGGGACAATGCCGATGACCTGTACAACAAGATCACGCGCCTGAACACCGTTTTTCAGGAATTCCTCGAAGAAAACACACTTGACATGCCGGAACGGGATGAAGTGCTCGATCTCTATTTTTCGCTCCGCACCTTTGCCGAGGTCTACGAAAAGGTGGACGAGACCTACAGGATATACACGGATTACCTTCCCGGCGGGGATTTCAGGATAAAGCTCATGTGCATGGAGCCTGCGGCCCAGCTGAAACAGCGTCTTGACAATACAAAGGCTTCGGTACTGTTCAGCGCGACACTCCTTCCGATGGACTATTACAAGGAGCAGCTAGGTGGAAATGCCGATGATTATGCGATCTATGCGCCTTCTCCGTTTAAGCCCGAAAAAAGGCTTGTTATGGTGGGAGGGGATGTTTCCACAAAATACACGAGGCGCGGAGAAGAAGAATATTCACGTATAGCGGACTATATCGACGGTTTTACCTCAGTGAAGACAGGAAACTACATGGTGTTCTTTTCTTCCTACAAAATGCTCGAGGATGTGACTTCGGTATGGCAGCCTTCCGACGGAAGACGTGTCGTTGCGCAGCGCCGCGATATGACCGAAAAAGAAAAAGAAGAGTTCCTTGCGGAATTTGCCTGTGAACCCACTGATACGCTTATCGGTATGTGCGTCATGGGCGGTATTTTTTCCGAAGGGATAGATCTTAAGGGCGACCGTCTCACGGGAGCAGTGATAGTGGGGCCCGGACTGCCCATGGTGGGCTACGAAAAGGAGCTGTTCAAATACTACTTTGACGACAAAAACGGCAAAGGCTTTGAATATGCTTACCTGTATCCCGGGATGAACAAAGTCATGCAGTCCGCGGGGCGTGTGATAAGGACCGTGGATGATGTCGGAGCGATACTCCTCCTTGATGACAGATTTCTTAAAAGACGTTATAATGAGCTGTTTCCGCATGAATGGTTCCCGTTTGAAACGGTGACCGCGGCAACGGTACGGAATAAATTAAAAGGATTTTTTGATGGATTACGATAACGAATTTGACATTTTCACACTGACAGGGGTAGCTGCGGCGGTGATCTGCTCGTTTCTGGCCATACTGTTCAACGGCGGATTCGGTGGGCTTGTCGGATGCGGGCTGTTCCTTATGGCGGGAGCCGCGGTGTCGTTCTTTTTTGCGCGCGGCTTTTCCATGATGTTCTCCTACATGCTGATAGTCCTTGCGCCTCCCGTGACCATGCTGGGACTTAAGCTTCTGGGGATAAATATCGGGGAGCTCACGATCACGTTTCTTTTGGGGTTCCTTGGAGAAGCTTTCCTGATCCCCGTCGTTTTTGCAATGCTCCAGGCACTCCTCACAAGGGACGCGGAACGGAACAGTTTCGGTTTTTTCTTTAAGGAGCATCTTTGGATATTGCTTTCGGGATATGTTCTGTTTATGATATACAGGATGTTTTTCTTTGCTCCCGCGGACAGTATGGGAACCGTTCAGGTCATTCCGTTCGCGACATTTGCGGGCTACATCGAGGCTGTGATAAATCAGGTGATAGAGCTTAAAGTCCTGCTCTTTTACCTGCTCTACACCATCGGCTCGTTTGTGCCTTTCGGCTATATCATCGCGGCAGTCATGGGAAGGATGCATGTCGCCGCAAAGCTTCTCGTCGCATTGCTGCTCCCGGTGATCTCCGAGCTTTTGCCGCTGATCATGGGAAAGAGCGCATTTGACATCGATGCCGTCTTTTTCGGCTTCCTGGGAGGGTTACTGGGAATCGGCATCTTTCAGCTTCTGGACGCGGTCTTCATGGCCGTCTGCAGAGCGGGGCTAAAGGGAAATACAAGGGCAAGTGAGATCTGATCAAAAATAAAAGTTACTTAAAAGGAGGAACAACATGATCTATCTTGGTGTTGATCTGGGAACTTCATCCATCAAGCTTGTGGCGATGGATGCAAACGGTGAGATCAAAGGGACCGCAGGTGCGGAGTACGGACTCAGTTTTCCGCATCCCGGCTGGTCGGAGCAGGCTCCGGCGGACTGGGTCAAGGGTATGGAGGAGGCTCTTAAAAAGCTTTCCGAAAAGATCGATCTGAAAGAGATCGCAGGCATCAGCTTCGGCGGACAGATGCACGGACTTGTGATGCTCGACGAAAACGACAATGTGATCCGTCCCGCTATCCTTTGGAATGACGGCAGGACGCAGGAGGAATGCGACTATCTGAACAAGACCATAGGCCGCGACAAGATTTCCGCATATACCGGAAATATGGCTCTTACAGGCTTTACCGCTCCGAAGATCCTGTGGGTGAAAAAGCATGAGCCTGAAAATTTTGCAAAGATAAAAAAGATCATGCTTCCCAAGGACTATCTTGCATACGTTCTTTCGGGAGTTTTCTGCACGGATGTGTCCGATGCCTCGGGAATGCTGCTCCTTGACGTAAAAAACCGCAAATGGTCAAAGGAAATGATCGAGATCTGCGGCATCAGAGAGGATATGCTCGCAAAGGTATTTGAGAGCTATGAGGTCGTAGGCACTGTAAGACCCGAGATCGCAGAAAAATACGGCTTCAGCAAGGATGTAAAGATAATCGCGGGCGCAGGCGACAACGCTGCGGGCGCGATCGGCACGGGTACCACCGAGCAGGGAATGTGCATCGTTTCACTCGGCACGAGCGGAACCGTATTTATCGCCTGCGATGAATATGCTGTTGATCCCGACAATGCGCTTCATATGTTTGGACATGCCACAGGAAAATATCACCTGATGGGCTGTATGCTCTCCGCCGCATCCTCAAATAAATGGTGGATGGACGAGATCATCGGCACAAAGGACTATGCCGCAGAACAGGCAAAGATCGCCGAGATCGGCAAAAACCATGTTTATTATCTGCCTTACCTCATGGGAGAGCGCACACCTCACAACGATCCCGATGCGAGAGGCGCTTTTATAGGAATGACGATGGATACGACAAGGGCGGATATGACGCTTGCTGTGCTTGAGGGCGTTACGTTTGCGCTCCGTGATTCTCTCGAGATCGCGCGTTCTCTCGGCGTAAAGATCGATGCTGTCCGCGCGACGGGCGGCGGTGCAAAGAGCCCTCTCTGGAGAAAGCTTATCGCAGACATCATGAACGTAAAGGTCGAGATCATGAACAGCGAAGAGGGCCCGGGATACGGCGGAGCCATCCTTGCGGCTGTGGGCTGCGGTGAATACGCAAGTGTTTCGGAGGCAACAAAGAAGATCGTGAAGGTCAAGGACGAGCTTCTTCCCGACGCTGAGGCTGTAAAGGCTTACGAAGAAAAGTACAAGGTATGGAAACAGCTTTATCCGGCGCTCAAGGGCGTATATCGCGATGTGGCGCATAAATAAGAGGGGAAGAAGATGAGGACTACAGATCCGGTCAGAGTATACAAGGTACATGCAGGCGCTGCGAGGATCGCTGCGGATCTTTGCGACGGCAGCGAAAGAGGTGAATATGTCGGACAGGACTACATCCTGCACACACTCGGACAAAAGCCCCGCGCCATAAACCTCATGTACTGCTATTATCCGAACGAAGAAAAATGGCCTGCCCGCGTGAGTGAGGCATATGCGGACAAAGATGTGAAATTTGCATGGGATTATCCCTATGATGACTATTTTCCATACGGCGGCGGCCTCGGCGGAAGCCGTGATGCGGACGTGTTCAGGCAGATGCGAGAGATCAGGAGCCACGGTATGGACGTGATCCTGACTCTTACAGTGGACCCCAAGGTGAGCGATGAGCACCTTCGGGCCATAGGGCGTGACTTAAGGACCTTCGGGCGGATAGAGCTGAGACTCAACCACGAGTGCACCGGAAACTGGTTTTCATTCACAAAACGCGCGAGCTACAAAGAACTCGGAGACTTTTTTGTCCATGCCGGAAACATCATCCGTGAGGAAGCGCCGAACGTCAAGATGATCATCTGCGCGGGAGCGGTGGAAGACTTAAACGACGGCAAGGTCGAAAAGGAAGAAGAGTTTAAGGAAGCCGCATTGTCCGCTGATATCTGGTCGATGGACAAATATCTCGCTCTCCACTGGGGATGGCCGTTTGACGTTGCTGAAAAAGGCGGGAACAGCTTTGCGAGATACAGCGTTAAAGAAGTCTATGAGAAAGCAAAAGCCACATACAAGCGCTACACCGAGCTGAACGGCGGCGTTGCAAAGCCTTTTGTCCTTGCCGAGTTCAATGCCGACGGAGATGTGACCGGCCCCTACGATCAGGTGGGAATGATAAAAGAGTACATGGATCTCCTCTTGAACGATGATGAACACTGGCTTTCGGGATTTACGTTCTATCAGTTCAGGGACAGGGGACGCCTCGGACTTGAGGTGGAGGATCCGAACAACAAATATGTCGGTATCCCTCAGCCTGTCATGGACTATTATAAAGACCTCATAAAGCGTCCGGAGTTCTTACCTTCGCTTACCGAGGAGGAAACCATTGTCGCAAACGATGTCGGTGACATACTCGATTCCGTGACGCTCCGTTTCGGCGGAGCACAGGATGCCGAGGCCATCGCGATGGAGTTTGAGCTTGAGGATGCTCCCGTATTCTTTGAACTGTATTTTGATGAGAACGAAGGACTCTTAAACACAAACTTTATGATCGAAGTGAACGGAAGGTGGTTCAGAAAGGCTCCCGGCACAAAGTGCGTGGATGTTATGAGCGCTTTCGGGCAGACTTTTGAAAAAAACGGCCGCGTCACAGTGCGGCTTTATGCCCCGCCGGCATCCGGCGAGAACGCGCTCGATAAGGGCGACGATTTCCTTAATTCCTATACAACGGTCAAGAAACTGCCGAAGGTCAGGATAGAAACGGCACCGATGGCAGAGAAAAAATAATAATAATCGAGTAGGAGGCGGTGACTAACCGCCGTCCTCTCACAGCACCGTACATACCGTTCGGTATACGGCGCCTTCAATAGTTGACGTGCACAGACTGATAGGCTGTGGCTAA